>NZ_JBEYZW010000053.1:0-49666 GCF_040646215.1 Streptomyces sp. NPDC046215
CGTGCGTGGTCAGCGGGGGTGTGTGCTGTGTCCGCCGTCGTGTGCCGACTATCAATTTTGTCTGGGGTGCGGGGGGAGCGCGGCGCGGGGCGCGCCCCCGTGCCGAGTGGCACGGGGGCTCGCCGGTGACGCGGTGCGTCAGCTGCCGTTGACCGGGATCGTGGCGATCCGCTCGGCGGGCGTCTTGCCGAGCAGCGCCTTGCGCAGCGGGCCCACGACGTCCGTCGGCTGGACGGGCGTCTTGGTGCCGTCGCCGCGCTGGATGAGCACGCCGTTGAAGGCCGTGCCGTACAGCTCCTTGAGCGCTTCGAGGTTGTAGTTGTCGACGAGCTTCCCGCCGACCTCCTTGACGGCCAGGATCTTCGGCAGCGAACGGTCCGGACCGAACTGGATCTTGTGCGCGGCGTCGACCTGGACGGTGACGAGCCCCGACATCGCGGGCTTCGCGAAGTCCTTCATCATCCGGTCGACCTCGGCGTTGCTCACCTTCGGCTGCTGGTGGGAGCTGGGCAGCGTGACGGGCTTGTCCTCGCCGGTGGCGGCGCGGTCGCGGTACGCCTGGGCGACGGTCTTGACCGCGCTGTCGGTGTCCACGCCCTCGTACGCCTGGCCGTACACGGGCACGGCCTTGCCCGGCTCGAACTTGATCGTGCCGTCCTTGGACGAGCCCGACTCGCCGGCCAGCGCCTTGAGCGCGGAGGCGATCTTCTCCTCGTCCGCGACGATCTCGGCCTCGGCCGTGCGGCCGCCGCCGACGAGGGAGCCGATGACGGTGAGCGGGTTGTAGTCCCGCCCGGCCGCCGCCCGGACCGTGGCCTGGGTGTCGATGGACAGGCCCGCCACGGCGGGCTTGAGCTGTGCTTCCTTGCCACCGATCGACACCTTCAGCGGCTTGGCGGCACGGTCGCCGAGCGCGGTGTCGAGCTTTTGGACGGCGTCCTCCTTGGAGCTGCCGCCGATGGCCACGCCGAGCACGGTCGTGCCCTTCGGCACGTCCGCGTGGTCGAGGGCCAGGCCCGCGCCGTACGCGACGGCGACCAGGCCGACGAGCCCGCCGCCGAGCAGGACGAGCTTGGAGCGGCCCTGCTTCTTGGGCGCGGCCTTCGGTGCGGCCTTGGGGGCGCTCTTGGGCGCGCTCTGCGCCGCGGGAGCGGCCGCGCCGGGGCCGGGCACCTTGGGCTTGGGGACGGGCACGCGGGGCGCGCCGGAGTCCACGGCAGCGGCCTTCCGCCCGGGGCCGGGCGGCGGGGGGACGGCGGGGACGCCGCCGACGCGCGTCTGCCCGCCGGCCTGGCCACCGGCGGCGGGGGGCTTGGGCCCGCCCTTCTTGCCGCCGCCCTTGCCGCCCTTGCCGCCGCCCTTGGGCTGCTGCTTGCCGGCCGGGGCGGGCGCGCCGCCGTTCGGTGCGGGGACGCGCGGCGTGCCCTCGCGGGGGGTGTCCGTACGGCCGCCCGCGAAGGCGGCTCCGCCCGCAGGAGCGGCGAACGGCGTGGCCGTCCCCTGGTCCATGGTGGGCGCGGGGAACTGCTGGGTGCTGTCCGCGCCGTCGTTCCACGCCGGGGCGCCCGTGCTCATGGGCGGGGTGGACTGCATGATCGGGTTGGTGCCCGTGGCCATCGGGTCGACGGGCCAGGGGGTGCTGCCCGTGGTCTGCGGCGTGGCGGGCTCGCCGGGCCAGGGCGTCGCGCCCGTGGTGGACATGCCGTCGGAGGGCACACCCTGCCAGGGGGCGCCGGCACCGCCCGCGCCACCGGGCGCGGAGGGCCCGGAGGATCCTGCGGAACCAGCGGTTCCGGAGGCGCCGGGCCAGTCGTCGACCTGCGAACCGGAACCTCGCGCGGCGCGGGCCGCGGAGGCGTCGGCCTGCCACTGCGGCGTCCCCGCCACCGGGCCGGCCGGCCAGTCGTCGACGGGCGCGGCGGGCTGCTGCTGGGCGTTCTGCTGCTGCTGTGCCTGCTGCTGCGCGGCTGTGGGCACCGAGCCCTCGCGCACCCACGGCGCCCCGCCGGTGCCCGCGCCGGGGGTCCCGGTGGCGGGCGAGGGGCTGACGGGCCAGTCGTCGACGGGTGAAGCGGAACCCGTTCCCGGGGTGCCCGCGGCGCCGTCGGCGGGCCAGGGTGTGGCCGCCGTCGTCGAAGGGCTGACGGGCCAGTCGTCGACCGGCGGGGAGGACTGCTGCGGGGCGCCCGGCGCCGCGGAGTCGCCCGGCCACGGCGTCGCCGCCGTGGTCTGGGGGTCGCCCGCGGGCGGCGTGGTGCCGCCGGGTGCCTGCCGGCGGGGGGCCGCCTGCGCGGGCGCGGCGGGGGCCGCCGGGCCGGACTTGCGCGGGGCGAACCAGTCGCTGGTCTTGTCCTTCGCCGCGGCGCCCGACGGGCGCTCCGGCTCCGGGCGCGCGGGAGCCGCGGACGGCTCGGGGCGCCGGGGCAGGGCGGGCTTGCGCTCGGCGCCGCCCGTGGGGGCGGTGCCCGGTCCCTGCGCGGCGGCCGGGCCCGGCGCGGGCGCGGCGGCGTTGTCCGCGGCGGGGCCGCCCTCGTCGACGGGCGTCCGCATGATGACCGGCGGGATGGGCCGCGAGCCGGGGATGTTGATGCGGATCCGCGTCGTCAGCGTGGTCTCGGTCCTGGGCTCTTCCGGCTTCGGCGCCATGGCCGGCTCCTCGCTGCCGCCGCCGTCCTGTGACGGGTGGCGGGTTCCGTACGGCGGGGTCCCCGACGGGTAAGCGGCGCCACCGCGCCCCTGGGGCCCGGAGGACGAACTGTCAGATTCACGGCTCAAAGCAGGTTCTCCCGGTTAGCTCCGCCGCCCGTCATGACCTCGCTCGGGCGGCTCGGCGGCGCGCACCACCATACTGGGCACCGCGGACGCGCGATTGACGGCCGCTGGATCACCCCGGCGACACAAGGGGCGAAGGGTGTCTTGGCGCCTCGGACGCGTCAGGCGGAAATCGTCACGTCACTTGCCAAGTCGGACCGAAGGCCCGCCCGGTTGCGGCAGTTTCGACAGCGTGGCGCACATCACAACCACGGCCATCCCTCCCAGCAGGAAGACATACGACCCGATTCCGGCACCGAAGAGGAAGTCGCCCTCGGACCGGCTCGCGGTCAGCAGCAGCACCGCCAGCAGCCAGCCCGCTCCGGGCACCACGCCGCCGGTTCTGGTGCGGGTGGCGGTGATGCCGCCGTAGCAGAGCCCGGCGATGCCCAGCAGGGCGAGCAGCAACCCGCCGGGGAACCAGCCGCCTTGGACGAGCGCCCCCGCGGCCCCGACCAGGGCCCCGAGCGCGCCGAGCCCGGCATACGCGGCCAGGCGCGCGCCGTTGAGCGGGGACGCCAGGCCGGTCACGCGCCCACCCCCGCGAAGAGGTCGTCCTCGCGGCCGGCCGCGGCCGTGCCCCGGACGAGCCGGTAGTACTCGTCGGCGAGGAGCGGCTGCCCCAGATCGTTGGAGAGCGCGAAGAACGGGCCGTCCACGGCGATCTGGGTGGCGTGGGCCCGCATGGCGGCCGCCTTCGCGGGCGCGTAGGCGGAGCTGTCGATCGCCGCCGTCACCTCTTCGTCGGCGACGACGCCCGGTACGTCGGAGGGCGAGGCGATGCCGGGGAAGAGCTTGTCCTCGCCCCGCTCGCGCAGCCGTGCGAAGCCCGCCTCCACGACGGAGCGCGGCACGCAGTTCCAGTAGACCTTGGCGACCGTGTGGGCATCGCCCAGATCGCGGCGGAACGCCGGCTCCGCGGCCAGCTCCACGGCGCGCATCGCGACGCGGTGCGCCTGGATGTGGTCGGGGTGGCCGTAGCCGCCGTCGGGGTCGTAGGTGACCAGCACTTGCGGACGGACCTCGCGGATCACCTCAACGAGGTACGCGGCGGCCTCGTCGACATCGGCGCGCCAGAAGCACTCGGGGCGCTCGTTCTGCGGGGCGCCCATCATGCCGGAGTCGCGGTACCGGCCGGGGCCGCCGAGGAAGCGGTGGTCGGTGACGCCCAGCTCGGCCATCGCGGCGGAGAGTTCGCCGATGCGGTGGGCGCCGAGGGTGTCGTCCCGGTCGGCCGCCAGGTGGGCCAGGCCGGCCGGGATCACTTCGCCCTCCTCACCGAGGGTGCAGGTCACCAGGGTGACGTGGGCCCCTTCGGCGGCGTACTTGGCCATGGTCGCGCCGTTGTTGATCGATTCGTCGTCCGGGTGCGCGTGCACCAGGAGCAGCCGGCGGCCTGGCAAGTGGGAGCGGTCGGTCATGGGGAACAGCCTACGAGCCCCGCCGCCCCCGCGGGGAGCCGCCCGTACGGAGGACCTTTTCCCCCACGGGTCAGAACTTGATGCTGTTGATGATCCCCGTGACGCTCGACGTCAGCTGGTTGAGGGTCGGGGCGATCGACGAGCTCGCCAGGTAGAAGCCCAGGAGCACGCAGACCACGGCGTGGCCCGCTTTCAGCCCCGACTTCCGGACCAGCAGGAAGACGATGATCGCCAGCAGCACCACCGCCGAAATCGAGAGTGCCACGGCGGTTCACCTCCAGTAAGCGGGTCGGACGGACATGACGGACGGACGACGGGCCGGGCGCCGCGGCGGACAAGCTGACGAACGCCACGGCACACGGCTGACGGACACCCCGCGGAGGGGACGCATCGGCAGGAACGGCAACACCGATACAGCGACGTCCTCCACGGCGCGGCCACCGTGCGCCAGCGATCATAACTTTCTGCAGCCTCTCCATCACTCGGTGCACAGGGGCACACCCGGGGCGCACGGCGAGTTCTCGCCGCCCCGCCGTAGGCTCGCCCGCATGACAGGAGAGCTCTCGTTCCCGCGGCAGCACGCTCGTACTCAGCGCTTTTCCCTCGGCGCGCCGCGCGCCTTCAGCGTGTCGCCGGACGGCTCGCGCGTCGTCTTCCTTCGCTCCCGTACCGGAACCGACCGCGCCAACGTGTTGTGGGTACTCGATCCGGCCACCGGGCGGGAGCACCCGGCCGCCGACCCGGCGGTCCTGCTCGGCGGGGCCGACGAGGAGTTGTCCGCCGAGGAGCGGGCCCGGCGCGAGCGCAGCCGCGAGGGGTCCGCGGGCGTCGTCGGGTACGCCGTGGACAGCGCGGTGGAGACGGCCGCGTTCGCGCTGTCGGGGCGGCTGTTCGTCGCCGGGCTGCGCGACGGCGGCACCGCCCGTGAACTGCCCGTGCCGCAGCCCGTCGTGGACCCGCGCCCCTCGCCCGACGGCCGCCGCATCGCCTATGTGACCGGCGGCGCGCTGCGCGTCGCCGAGGCGGACGGCAGCGGTGACCGCGCCCTGGCCGAGCCCGAGGGCCCCACCGTGACCTGGGGGCTCGCGGAGTTCGTCGCGGCCGAGGAGATGGACCGGGCGCGCGGCTTCTGGTGGGCGCCGGACGGGGAGTCCCTGCTGGCCGCGCGCGTGGACGACGCGCCCGTGCGCCGCTGGTGGATCGCCGACCCGGCCAACCCGGACCGCCGGCCGGCCGAGGTCGCCTACCCGGCGGCGGGCACCCCCAACGCCGAGGTGTCGCTGTCCCTGTTGCGGCTCGGCGGGGGCCGGACGGACATCGTGTGGGACCGCGAGGCCCACCCGTACCTGGCGCGCGTCCACTGGTCCGCCGGCGGCCCGCCCCTGCTGCTGGTGCAGGCCCGTGACCAGCGCAGCCAGCTGTGCCTGACGGTGGACACCGAGACGGGTGCGACCCGAGTGGCACACACGGACGAGGACCCAATCTGGCTGGATCTTTTCCCTGGCGTGCCCGTGTGGACCCCCGATGGCCGACTCGTACGGATCGCCGACGAGGACGGCGCCCGGGTGCTGGTGGTCGGCGGCCGCACGCTGACCGGACCGCACTTGCACGTCCGCGCCGTGCTGGACGTCTCCGAGGAGGACGTGCTGGTCACGGCGTCGGCAGGACCTGGTGCGACCGCCCCGGAGACCGGCGAGACCCACGTCTACCGGGTCACCGAGGACGGCGTGGAACGCATTTCCCAGGGCCGTGGATGGCATTCGGCGGTGCGTTCGGGCGCGGTCACGGTGCTGGTGTCGGCGTCACTGGAGCGCAGCGGTGCGTCGGTCGAGGTGGTGCGCGACGGCAAGCGGGTCGCGTCCGTGGCCTCGCACGCCCATACGCCGGTGCTGTCCGCCCGCGTGCGGCTGACCGAAGCAGGCGCGCGCCGCATTCCGTGCGCCGTGTTGCTGCCGACCGGTTACGCCGAGGGGGACGGCCCGCTGCCGGTCCTCATGGACCCGTACGGCGGGCCGCACGGGCCGCGCGTCGTCGCGGCCCACAACGCCCACCTGACCTCGCAGTGGTTCGCCGACCAGGGCTTCGCGGTCGTGGTCGCCGACGGGCGGGGCACCCCGCACCGCTCCCCCGCCTGGGAGAAGGCCGTGCGCGACGACTTCGCGGGCGTCACCCTGGACGACCAGGTGGACGCGGTCCGGGCGCTCGCGGAGCGCTTCCCGCTGGACCTCTCGCGGGTCGCGATCCGGGGCTGGTCCTACGGCGGGTACCTGGCGGCGCTGGCCGTGCTGCGCCGCCCGGACGTCTTCCACGCGGGTGTCGCGGGCGCCCCCGTCACGGACTGGCGTCTGTACGACACCCATTACACGGAGCGCTACCTCGGCGACCCGGGCGAGCAGCCGGGCGTCTACGCCCGCAACTCCCTGGTCACCGAGCAGGGGCTGGCGGAGGCCGCCGGGCAGGCCCGGCCGCTGATGATCGTGCACGGGCTGGCCGACGACAACGTCGTGGCCGCGCACACCCTGCGGCTCTCCTCGGCCCTCCTCGCGGCAGGCCGGCCGCACGAGGTGCTGCCGCTGTCCGGGGTGACGCACATGACCCCGCAGGAGCAGGTCGCGGAGAATCTCCTGCTGCTCCAGGTCGACTTCCTCAAGCGGTCCCTCGGCCTGTCCTGACCGTCCCGCGGCGCGGCGTGCCCGGCAGCCCTGTCAAGCACGCCGCGTCGTCGATCTGCACAACCTTCGCTCAAGATGCCGGACCCGGCCGCCTCCGGGCCCGCAGCCCCCTTGACTGCGCCGTAAATCCATTGCCACAGTCCGCTCAACCCACCGCGTGCCGGCTGTTCGCGGGGGCTGTCCCGACGACGGGGGATTTGCGCGATGACGGGTACTTCCCAGAGCCTGGCCGCTCCCGTGGAGCTCGCGGGGCGCTCGCCCGGGCAGCTGATGTGGCGTCGCTTCAGACGCGACCGCGCGGGGGTGGTCTCCGCGTACGTCGTGGCGTTCTTCTTCCTCGTCGCCCTCGCGGCCCCGCTGATCTCCCGGCTCTACGGCAAGAATCCGACGACGACCTACGGGCTCAACGAACCGGGCCTGCTCAATGAGTTCGGCTATCCCGTGCAGCCCAACGGCGGTATTTCCGGCCGTTTCTGGTTCGGTATCGAGCCGACACTGGGACGGGACGTCCTGACGCAGCTCGTCTACGGAATCCGCACCTCGCTGCTCATCGCCGCGGCGGCCACCGTGCTGTGCGTGCTGACCGGCGTTCTGGTGGGGGTGACGGCCGGCTATCTCGGCGGCCGGACGGACTATCTCCTGGGCCGTTTCACGGATCTGCTGCTGGCCTTTCCCTCGCAGTTGTCGTTCGTGGCGTTCACCCCGGTCGTCTATTCCCTCTTCGTCAGTCCGGAGAAGGAGACGCCGACGTACCTGCGGGTGCTGACGCTGATCCTCGTGCTGTGGGTGCTGGGCTGGATGGGCCTGGCGCGGCTGCTGCGCGGGCAGGTCCTGAGCCTGCGGGAGCGGGAGTTCGTCGAGGCGGCGAAGGTCACCGGCGCCTCGCCCTGGCGCATCATCCGCAAGGAACTGCTGCCCAATCTCTGGACGCCGATCCTGGTGCAGTCGACGCTGATGCTGCCCTCGATCGTGACCATCGAGGCGGGCCTTTCCTTCATCGGCGTCGGCATCGTGGAACCCACCCCGGACTGGGGCCGGATGTTCGCCAACGGCGCCCATTACTACGAGAGCGACATCACCTATATCTTCTTCCCCGGCCTCGCGATGATCCTCTTCGTGGTCGCCTTCAATCTGCTCGGGGACTCGGTCCGGGACGCCTTCGACCCGAAGACCAAACGCTAGCCCGGGCGCTCTCCGGCGGCCGGCCCCACAACTGACGCAACGCCTTACCAGTTTTCTACGGACAGGCAGGTGCATCGATCCATGAAGACTTCTCACAGGCCAGGAGCCCGGCGCTGCGGGGCCGCGGCGCTGGCGGCCGGGGCCCTGGTGCTCGCCGCGTGCAGCAGCGGTGGCGGGGGCGGCGGAGGCGACAAGAGCCAGGGGCCGGGCGAGGACAAGACCAAGTCCTCCAACTACTCCATCGGCACCAAGGAGGACTCCACCGGCCCGGCGCCCGGCGTCCCGGGGGCGAAGAAGGGGGGCACCGTCACCGTGCTCCAGCGCGACGCCTTCCACCACCTGGACCCGGGGCAGATCTATTACGCCGACGTCCTGGCCAACCAGTTGCTCTACAACCGCTCCCTGACCGCCTACAAGATCGGCGACAAGGGGCAGGTGAAGGTCGTCGGCGATCTGGCCACGGACGCCGGCACCGCCTCGGACGGCGGGAAGACCTGGAAGTTCACCCTCAAGGAGGGACTGAAATTCGAGGACGGCTCCCCCATCACCTCCAAGGACGTGCGGTGGAGCGTCGAGCGGCTCTACGCCTCCTACCAGTCCGACGGCCCGCTCTACATCCCGCAGTGGCTCTCGGGTGAGGGCAGCACCTTCCGCAAGGCCCTGCCGGACGGCCCGTACAAGGGGCAGCACCTGCCCTCCTCGGTGCTGGACACCCCCGACGACCGGACCGTCATCTTCCATTTCCTTCAGCCGCACGCGGACACCCCCTTCGCGACCGCCATGCCCAACATCGGCGCCGTCAAGGCGGAGAAGGACACCAAGCAGAAGTACGACAACGCCCCCTTCTCCTCGGGGCCGTACAAAGTCGGCGACTACAAGGTCGGCAAATCCCTGACGCTGGTGAAGAACGAGAACTGGGACCCCGGGACGGACCCCGTCCGCCACCAGTACGCCGACAGGTTCGACATCAGCTTCGGCCACCAGTACGCCGACTCCACCCGGCGCCTCCTCGCCGATCAGGGCGGCGACAAGAACGGCCTGTCGTTCTCCAACGCCGTGGCCCCCGAGATGACGGAGAAGGTGCTCCAGGCCGACACCGAGCGGCGCCGCTTCATCGAGGTCCAGCCCTACGTCGACTACATGACCATCAACGTCGACCGCATCAAGGACGTACGGGTCCGCAAGGCGATCGTCCACGCGATGCCCAACGGGCAGGTGCTCCAGCAGAACGGCGGGGCGTCCGCCGGGCTCCTGGCCACCAACTACCTCTCGCCCGCGATGGACGGCTACCAGCCGACCGACCCCTACGGAAAGAAGGCCAAGCCCAACGGCGACCCGGAGAAGGCCAAGGCCCTGCTCAAGGAGGCCGGCAAGGAAGGCCAGGAGATCGTCTACGCGTACGCCAACACCGACGTCCACCAGAAGGTCGCCGTGGTGGTGGCCCAGGCCCTGGAGCGGGCCGGCTTTAAGGTGCAGAAGAAGGAGGTCGACTCCAACACCTGGCGGACCGCCATCGCCGAGGTGAAGAACAAGTTCGACATCTACCGCAACTCCTGGGGCGCGGACTGGCCCGTCTCCTCGACCGTCGTCCCGCTGCTCTTCGACGGCCGTCAGATCGCCGACGGCAGTCAGAACTACAGCCACCTCAACAGCCCCGCCGTCAACGCCGAGGTCGACCGCATCAGCAAGATCCCGGACGTGAAGCAGGCCGGCCCCGCGTGGCAGAAGCTCGCCGACCGGATCCTCACCGAGGAGGCCCCGGCGGCGCCCACGTTCTACAACCGGCAGTTCTCGCTGTGGGGTTCGAACCTCGGCGGGGTGAAGTACCACCCGGTCTACGGGACCGTCGACCCGACCGGCGTCTACGTGAAGTAGCCGGGCGCAGCCCCGCTCCCCGCCCGGCCGGGCCCGTGCCCCGGCCGGGCCCGCCGCGACCCGCCGACCGGAGACCGCGACCCCATGCTTCGATTCCTCGCCCGCCGCTCGCTCGGCGCGCTCGTCATCATCCTGCTGATCAGCGCGATCACCTTCACCCTCTTCTTCGCGCTGCCCTCCCAGCCGGCGCTGATGTCCTGCGGCAAGAACTGCACCCCGGACGCCATCGCCCTCATCAACAAGAACCTCGGCCTCGACGACCCGGTGCCCGTGCAGTACTGGCACTACATGGCGGGCATCTTCGCGGGCCGCGACTTCCAGGTCGGCCACTGCCCGGCCCCCTGCTTCGGCTACTCCTTCTCCAACCAGCAGCCGGTCTGGGGCACCATTGTCGACCGCTTCCCGACCACGCTGTCCATCACGCTCGGCGGCGCGTTCGTCTTCCTCGTCGTCGGCATCGGCATCGGCATGCTCGCCGCCGCCTTCCGGGGCACCTGGGTCGACAAGTTCGTCAGCTCCCTGTCGCTCGTCGGCAACGCCCTGCAGATCTACTTCGTGGGCGTCATCGCCCTGGCCGTCCTCGTCAGCGGGCTGCACTGGATGGACAACCCCGCCTACCACCCGATCACCGAGAACCCCGTGAAGTGGTTCACCGGCATGCTCATCCCCTGGCTGGTGCTCTCCATCATCTTCATCGCCAACTACAGCCGGATGACGCGCTCACAGATGATCGAGCAGCTCGGCGAGGACCATGTGCGCACCGCGCGCGCCAAGGGGCTGGGCCGGCGCACGGTCTTCTTCCGGTACGCCTGGCGGGGGGCCATGGCGCCGATCGTCACCATCTTCGGCATCGACCTCGGCTCGCTGTTCGGCGGCGCGATCATCACCGAGTTCACCTTCAGCCTGCACGGGCTGGGCCGGCTGGCGGTCTCCTCGGTGAGCGAGACCGACCTGCCCACCCTGATGGCCGTGATGCTCGTCGGCTGCACGGCCATCGTCGTCGCCAACATCGTCGTCGACGCCGCCTACGCCTTCATCGACCCGCGCGTGCGCTTCGCCTGAGCGCTCCGCCGGAAGCCCGGCACGCCGGCCGCGGGTGCGTCGTGGCTGGTCGCGCAGTTCCCCGCACCGGACTTCACCAGGACCGCTCCGCAGCCGCCCGACACCCAGGAGTACCACCGCCGTGACCGAGACCAGAGCCTTCCTCTCCGTGCGGGACCTGTACGTGCGCTTCGACACCGAGGACGGCGTCGTCCAGGCCGTCGACGGGCTGGACTTCGAGCTGGAGCGCGGCCGGACGCTCGGCATCGTCGGGGAGTCCGGCTCGGGGAAGTCCGTCACCAACCTCGCCGTCCTCGGGCTGCACGACCGGCGGCGGACGGAGATCCGGGGCGAGATCCTGCTGGACGGGCAGGAGCTGACGGGCGCGCCGGAGCCGACCCTGGAGAAGCTGCGCGGCAACAAGATGGCCATGATCTTCCAGGACTCCCTCACCGCGCTCTCCCCCTACTACACCGTCGGCCGGCAGATCGCCGAGCCCTTCCGCAAGCACACCGGCGCGTCCCGGCGCGAGGCCCGGCAGCGGGCCGTGGAGATGCTCGACAAGGTCGGCATCCCGCACGCCGCGCTGCGCGCCGACGACTACCCGCACCAGTTCTCCGGCGGCATGCGGCAGCGGGCGATGATCGCGATGGCGCTCGTCTGCGACCCCGAGCTGCTGATCGCCGACGAGCCGACGACGGCGCTCGACGTGACGGTGCAGGCGCAGATCCTCGACCTGCTCAAGGACCTCCAGCAGCAGACCGGTTCGTCGATCATCCTCATCACCCACGACCTGGGCGTCGTCGCCCACACCGTGGACGAACTGCTGGTGATGTACGCCGGACGGGCCGTCGAGCGCGGCACCGTCCGCGAGGTGCTGCGCTCGCCCCGGCACCCGTACACCTGGGGGCTGCTGGGCTCGATGCCGCGCCTGGCGTCGGACGTCGAGGAGCCGCTCACCCCCGTCCCCGGGACGCCGCCCAGCCTCCTGGCCCCGCCGCCCGGCTGCCCCTTCCATCCGCGCTGCGCCTTTACGGCGGCCGTGGGCGGGGACCGCTGCCGCACCGAGCGGCCCCGGCTGCCGGCGGGCCGGGGAGCCGCCTGCCACCTCACGGACGACCAGCAGCGGACGACGTTCGCCGAGCAGATCAAGCCCCGACTGGGCTGAGGAGCCATACGCCATGACCGAGAACGCCTTGCCGCCCGCGCCCCGTCAGGCCCCGCCCGGGGGCGAGCCGCTGCTCGTCGCCGAGGGGCTGACCAAGCACTTCCCGATCCGGGCCGGCTTCCCCTTCAAGCGCACGGTCGGCGCGGTGCAGGCCGTGGACGGCATCGACCTGACCGTCCTGGCCGGGGAGAGCTTCGGCCTGGTCGGCGAGTCGGGCTGCGGGAAGTCCACCACCGGGCGGCTGCTGACGCGCCTCCTGGAGCCGACCGCCGGGCGGATCACCTACCGGGGGCGGGACATCACGCACGCGGACCGCCGGGCGCTGGCACCGGTCCGCCCCGAGATCCAGATGGTCTTCCAGGACCCCTACGCCTCGCTGAACCCCCGGCAGACGGTCGGCCGGATCATCTCCGGCCCCATGGAGATCAACGGCCTGCGCCCGCCCGGCGGCCGTGAGCGGCGCGTGCGCGAGCTGCTGGAGACGGTGGGTCTTAACGCCGAGCACTTCAACCGCTTCCCGCACGAGTTCTCCGGCGGCCAGCGGCAGCGCATCGGCGTCGCCCGCGCCCTTGCCCTGGAGCCCCGGATCGTCGTGGCCGACGAGCCCGTCTCCGCCCTGGACGTCTCCATCCAGGCCCAGGTGATCAATCTGCTCCAGCGGCTCCAGCGCGAGCTGGGCATCGCGTTCCTCTTCATCGCCCACGACCTCGCCGTCGTACGGCACTTCTCGCAGCGCGTCGCCGTGATGTACCTCGGGAAGATCGTCGAGGTGGGCGACCGCGACGACATCTACGAGCGGCCGCGCCACCCCTACACCCACGCGCTGCTCTCGGCCGTCCCCGAGGCGTCGGACCTCATGGACGAGGGGGTACCGGCCGGAGGTGGCCGGGAGAGGATCCGCCTCGCGGGCGACGTGCCGTCCCCGGTCCGGCCGCCGTCAGGCTGCCGCTTCCGCACCCGGTGCTGGAAGGCGACGGAGAAGTGCGCGGAGGAGGCGCCGCCGCTGGTGCGCCGGCCGGACAGCGCAGCCGGGCACCTGGCGGCCTGCCACTTCCCGGAGCCGCCGACGGTCCGGCGCACCACGGAGGTCATCCTGGACCCGGCGCTGCGGGCGGCGGAGCGCCCGCCGAAATCCAGCCCGTCCGGCGCTTGAGGACGCGCCCGCAGGGCGCCCGCCGCCGCAGACGGCCACGACGGCCCGCAGCCGAAAAGCCGCCGGGCACCCCCTACGCCCCCTCCCCCCCGGCGGAGCCGACCGGAGGAACCACACTCCGCTCCTCCGCATAATGGCAAGCCGAAGGATGCCCCGTCGGCTCGCCGCCCTCGCGGAACCAGTCGGGCACCTCCAGCGGCGGCACCACCTGCGCGCACTTCTCCTTCGCCTTCCAGCAGCGGGTGCGGAAGCGGCAGCCGGACGGCGGGTGGGCCGGCGAGGGCACGTCCCCCGCGAGCAGGATCCTCTCGCGCCGCTCCCGCGCTTGGGGGTCCGGGACGGGCACGGCCGACAGCAGCGCCTGCGTGTAGGGGTGGGTGGGGTGCTCGTAGATCTGGGTGCCGGTGCCCACTTCGGCGAGGCGGCCGAGGTACATCACCGCCACCCGGTCGGAGATGTGGCGCACCACCGACAGGTCGTGGGCGATGAAGACGTAGCTCAGGTCGAACTCGTTCTGCAGCCGCTCCAGCAGGTTGACGACCTGGGCCTGTACGGACACGTCCAGGGCCGAGACCGGCTCGTCGGCGACGATCACCTCGGGGCGCAGGGCCAGGCCGCGGGCGATGCCGATGCGCTGCCGCTGACCGCCGGAGAACTGGTGCGGGTAGCGGTTGATGTACTCGGGGTTGAGGCCGACGACGTCCAGCAGTTCGCGCACCTTCTGCCGCCGGCTGCCCTTGGGCGCCACCTCCGGGTGGATCTCGAACGGTTCGCCGACGATGTCGCCGACCGTCATCCGCGGGTTGAGCGAGGTGTAGGGGTCCTGGAAGACCATCTGGATGTTGCGGCGCACGGCTTTGAGGGCGGGGCCGGAGAGGCGGGTGATGTCCTCGCCCTTGTAGCGGATCTGCCCGCTGGTCGGCCGTTCCAGGTTGACCAGCAGCTTCGCGACCGTCGACTTGCCGCAGCCGGACTCCCCGACGATGCCGAGCGTCTCGCCGCGCCGCAGGTCGAAGGAGATGCCGTCGACGGCCCGGACGGCGCCGATCTGCCGTTTGAAGAGGATGCCCTGCGTCAGCGGGTAGTGCTTGACGAGGTCCCGCACCTCCACAATCGCCTCGCCGTCAGCGCTCATCGAGGGTTTCCTTCCAGAAGTGGCAGGCGCTGGCGCGGCCGGGGGCCACGGCGAAGAGCGGCGGCCGGTCCGTGCGGCAGATGTCCTGGGCCTTGGGGCAGCGGGGGTTGAACGGGCAGCCGGGCGGGATCGCGGTCAGGTTGGGCGGCAGACCCTTGATCGCGTAGAGCTGACGGCCCTTGTGGTCCAGGCGGGGGATGGAGTCCAGCAGGCCGCGGGTGTACGGGTG
Source organism: Streptomyces sp. NPDC046215 (assembly GCF_040646215.1). Lineage (NCBI taxonomy): Bacteria > Bacillati > Actinomycetota > Actinomycetes > Kitasatosporales > Streptomycetaceae > Streptomyces > Streptomyces sp. NPDC046215. Next base: position 14,688 of record NZ_JBEYZW010000053.1, read on the forward strand.
GGCGGGGGCGGCGTAGAGGGCGTGCACGGGGGCGGTCTCCACGATGCGGCCGGCGTACATCACCGCGATCTCGTCCGCGACGTCCGCCACGACGCCCAGGTCGTGGGTGATCAGGACGAGGCCCATGTGGTACTCGCGCTGCAACTCCGCGAGCAGGTCCATGACCTGGGCCTGGACGGTGACGTCCAGCGCGGTCGTCGGCTCGTCCGCGATGATCAGGTCCGGCTCCAGGGCCAGCGCCATCGCGATCATGATGCGCTGGCGCATCCCCCCGGAGAACTGGTGCGGGTAGTCGCCCAGCCGCTCCTTGGCGGCCGGGATACGGACCCGGTCCATCAGCTGGACCGCCTTCGCCCGGGCGTCCTTGCGGGCCATCCGCTCGTGCACCTGGAACATCTCGGCGAGCTGGGCGCCCACGCTCATCACGGGGTTGAGCGAGGACAGCGCGTCCTGGAAGATCATCGCCAGCTTGGCACCCCGCACCCGGCGGCGGGTCTCGGCACCCATGGTCAGCAGGTCCCGGCCGCGGAAGAGGACCTGGCCGCCGGTGACGAAGCCCGGCGGCGAGTCGAGGATGCCCATGATCGCCTGCGCGGTCACCGACTTGCCCGACCCCGACTCCCCCAGCACCGCCAGGGTCCGGCCGGCCGCCACGCTGTAGCTGACGCCGTTGACCGCCTTGGCCACGCCGTCCCGGGTGCGGAACTCCACCTGGAGGTCGCGCACGTCCAGCAGGGTCGCCGGCTCGTCGTTCGGGTGCTCCATCCGCCCGCTCCTCAGCGCAGTTTGGGGTCGAGGGCGTCGCGCACCGCGTCGCCGAGCATGATGAACGCCAGCACCGTGATGCTCAGCGCCCCCGCGGGCCACAGCAGCATGTGCGGGGCGTTGCGGATCTGGGGGGAGGCGTTGGAGATGTCGATGCCCCAGGACACGGTGGGCGGCTTCAGGCCGACGCCCACGAACGACAGCGTCGCCTCCAGAGCGATGTACGTGCCCAGCGCGATGGTCGCCACGACGATGACGGGCGCCACCGCGTTGGGCGCGATGTGCCGCAGCAGCATCCGCCGGTTGCCGGCGCCCAGGGCCCGGGCCGCCTGGACGTAGTCGTTCTGCTTGGCGGTGACCACGGAGCCGCGGGCGATCCGGGAGATCTGCGGCCAGCCCAGCAGCACGATGAACCCGACGACGGGCCACACCGAACCGCTGGTGACCACGGAGAGGAAGACCAGCCCGCCGAGGACGATCGGGATGCCGAAGAAGATGTCGGCGATCCGGGACAGCAGCGCGTCCCACCAGCCGCCGAAGAACCCGGCCAGCCCGCCCAGCACGCTGCCGAGCAGGGCGGCCCCCGCCGTGGCGCAGACGCCGACGGCGATGGAGGCCCGGGCCCCGTGGACCGTCCGGGTGTAGACGTCGCAGCCCTGGGCGTCGAAGCCGAAGGGGTGCCCGGCCTGGGAGCCCTCCTGGGCCCGGGCGAGGTCGCACGCGAGGGGGTTTCCGCTCGCGATCAGACCAGGCCAGAGCGCGATCAGCACCAGAAAGAGGATGACCAGGCCGGAGGCCACGAAGACGGGGTTGCGCCGCAGGTCGTGCCAGGCGTCGGACCACAGGCTGCGGTCCTTGCCGCTGCCGGGGCCGCCGGGTACCGGGCCGCCCTCCAGGGTCTGCGCGTCCTCGGTGGCCAGGGTCATCGCCCCGCCGTCACCGGGGGTGATGGCGTCCTGTGTTCCGTGGGATTCAGGCATAGCGGATCCTCGGGTCGAGCACGGCGTAGAGGAGGTCGACCAGCAGGTTCGCCAGCAGGAAGACGATGACGAGGATCGTCACGAAGCCGACGACGGTCGGGGAGTTCTGGCGCAGGATGCCCTGGTAGAGCTGGAAGCCGACGCCGTGGATGTTGAAGATCCGCTCGGTGACGATGGCGCCGCCCATCAGCGCTCCGATGTCGGTGCCGATGAAGGTGACCACCGGGATGAGGGAGTTGCGCAGCAGGTGCCGGGTGATGATCCGGTGGCGGGGCAGGCCCTTGGCGACGGCGGTGCGGATGTAGTCCGCGCGGGAGTTCTCCGCGACGGTGGTGCGCGTGAGCCGGGTGACGTAGGCAAGCGAGGTCAGGGCCAGCACGACGCCCGGCAGGAGCAACTCGTCGAAGGGGGCCTCCGGGGAGACGGCCGGGGAGACCAGCTCCCACTTCACGCCGAAGAGGAACTGCAGCACGTAGCCGCTGACGAACGTCGGGATGGAGACGACGATCAGGGTGAGCAGCAGGACGCCGGTGTCGATCGAGCGCCCGCGCCGCAGCCCGCTGAGCACGCCGAGCGCGAGGCCGACGACGATTTCGAAGAGGATCGCCACCAGCGTCAGGCGCAGGGTCACCGGGAAGGCGTTCGCCATCAGTTCGGTGACGTCCTGGCCGTTGAAGGCGGTGCCGAAGTCACCGGTGAGGATCTGGCCCATGTAGTGCAGGTACTGCTTCCACAGCGGCTCGTCGAGGTAGAGGTCCGCGCGGATGCGCGCCGCGGTCGCCGGGTCGGGTGCCCGGTCGCCGAAGAGCGCGGCGACGGGGTCGCCCAGGGCGTAGACCATGAAGAAGATCAGGAACGTGCTGCCGATGAAGACCGGGATCATCTGGAGCAGCCGCCGGATCACATACCGTCCCATGGGGGCTCCGGGGTGTGGGGAGGGGAGGCCGGGCGCCCTTGGCGGGGCGGCTCCCTTTGACGGACGCCGGGGTCAGCCGACCTTGATCTGCTCGTACACGGGGACGCTGAAGGGGTTGAGCGTCACGTCGGAGATCTGCGGGGAGAATCCGGCGCTGCCGTTCTGGTACCAGAGGGGGATGGCCGGCATCTGTTCGGCGAGGATCTGCTCCGCGTCCTGGAATTTGGCGTTGGCCTTGTCCTGGGAGCTCTCGGCGTTGGCCTCGTCGACGAGTTTGTCGAACTCCGGGTCGCTGAACTTCCCGTAGTTGGAGGAGGCGCCGCTGTAGTACAGGGGCTGGAGGAAGTTCTGGGCGAGCGGGTAGTCCATTTGCCAGCCGGAGCGGAACGGGTTGGTCAGCCGGTGCTCGGAGATCTGGTTGCGGAAGTCGGCGAAGGTGCCGACGGGGTTGACGGTGCATGCCTTGTCGTTGCCGAGGGTGTTGTTGATGCTGTTGCAGACGGCGTCCATCCACACCCGGTGGGAACCGGTGTCGACGTTCGAGGTGAGGGTGATCCGGCCGCCCGGCAGGCCGCCGCCCTCCTCGATCAGCCTCTTCGCGGTGGCGGGGTCGTAGTCGCACGCGTCGCCGCACAGGCCGGCCTTGTAGCCGCCCTTGTCGCCGAGGGCGGGTGAGGTCCAGTCGGTGGCGGGGGTGCGGGTCCGGTGGTAGATCTGCTCGGTGATCTGCTCGCGGTTGATCGCCATGGACAGGCCCCGGCGGACCTTCTCCCGGCCCTCGCCGGACCAGTTCTTGTCGTACATCGGGAAGACGACGGTCTGGACGATGCCCGCCGGCTGGTTGATGTAGCGGTCACCGAGGTCTTTCTTGACGTTCTTGAGCTGGGCACTGGGAATGTCGTCGGCCAGGTCGAGATTGCCGGCCTGGAGGTCGGTGTAGGCGGTGTTGTTGTCGGTGTAGACCCGCAGTTCCACCCCGTTGTTGCGGGCCTTGTCCTCGCCCGGGTAGCCGTCCCATTTCCGCAGCCGCATCGCGGATCCCTTGGTGTAGGAGTCGATGACGTACGGGCCGTTGCCGACGGGTTTCTTCAGCCAGGCCGCGTGGTCGTCGAAGAAGGCCCGCGGGAGCGGCGCGTAGGCGGTGTAGCCGAGGGTGTCGGGCCAGGTGGAGAACTTGGTCCGCAGCTTGACGGTGAAGGTGCGGTCGTCCTTGACGGCCAGGCCGGACAACGTCTTGGCGCTCGCGGTGCCGCCGGCGGGGTGGACCTTGTCGTAGCCGTCGACGTATTCGAAGAAGGGGGCGTTCTTCTGTTTGTTGTCGACCAGGGCCGCGTAGTTCCAGGCGTCCACGAAGGACTTCGCGGTGACCTTCTCGCCGTTGCTGAAGGTCCAGCCGTCCTTCACGGTGACGGTGAAATTCTGCTGGTCGGTGGTCTCGATCTTCTCGGCGAGCATGTTCTCGGCGGCGCCGCTCTTCGGGTCGTAGCGCTTGAGCCCGCGGAAGATCATGTCCAGGACCTTGCCCCCCTGGACCTCATTGGTGTTGGCGGGCTCCAGCTGGTTCTGCGGATCCCCCCAGGAGGCCCGCACCACGCCTTTTCCCGCGCCGCCGCCTCCTCCGCACCCGGAGGCCACGAGCACGACCGACAGCCCACAGGCGGCCCACTGGGCGCGCGCGGCTCCACGCATGGCATGCCTCCTCGGGTCCTAAAAATCGCGCTTAGGACCCAAATGACACCTCATTCCATGACTCTCCGCACTGTTATGGCCGCCGTCCGGGTACACCTCGCGCGGAAACCGCCGCGTCCCCGGGCGGCCGGGCACGCGTGAGGGCTCCCCCGGAAGATCCCGGGGGAGCCCTCACGCGGCTCGCTGCGGACGGCGGCGGTCAGGCCGCGCCCACCACCTGCTTCTCCTCCGCGAAGTGGCACGCCGACTCGTGCGCCGCCGGGGTGTCCAGGCCCGCGAAGACCTCGGGCACCGCCAGCAGCGGCACCTCCTCGGCGCACTTGTCCTCCGCCTTCCAGCAGCGGGTGCGGAAGCGGCAGCCGGACGGCGGGTTGGCCGGGGAGGGCACGTCACCGGTGAGGATGATGCGCTCCCGGCCCTCCCGGGCGGCGGGGTCGGGGACCGGGACGGCCGACAGCAGCGCCTGGGTGTAGGGGTGCGTCGGGTGGTCGTAGATCGCCGTGTCCGAGCCGATCTCGGCCATCTTGCCGAGGTACATCACACCGACCCGGTCGGAGATGTGCCGGACGATCGACAGGTCGTGCGCGATGAAGAGGTAGGAGAGGTTGAACTCGTCCTGGAGCTTCTCCATCAGGTTGATGACCTGGGCCTGGACGGACACGTCCAGCGCCGACACCGGCTCGTCGCAGATGATGATCTCCGGGTTGAGCGCCAGGCCGCGCGCGATGCCGATGCGCTGGCGCTGACCGCCGGAGAACTGGTGGGGGTACCGGTTGATGTACTCGGGGTTGAGGCCGACGACGTCCAGCAGGTCCTGGACCCGCTTGCGGCGGTCACCCTTCGGTGCCACCTCGGGGTGGATGGCGAAGGGCTCGCCGATGATGTCGCCGACCGTCATCCGCGGGTTGAGCGAGGTGTACGGGTCCTGGAACACCATCTGGATGTTGCGGCGCACGGCCTTCAGCGCGCGGCCGGACAGCTTGGTGATGTCCTGGCCCTTGTAGAAGACCTCGCCGGAGGTGGCCGTCTCCAGGGTCATCAGCAGCTTGGCGACGGTCGACTTGCCGCAGCCGGACTCGCCCACGATGCCGAGCGTCTCGCCCTGGTACAGGTCGAAGGAGATGCCGTCGACGGCCTTGACCGCGCCGATCTGCTTCTTGATCAGGATGCCCTGCGTCAGCGGGAAGTGCTTGACGAGGTTGCGGACCTGGAGGATCGGCTCGCCGCGGCCCGCGGGCGCGTCGAGGACGGCCTCCACCTCGGCGGTCGTGCTGGCGTCGCTGGCCACCACATCGGTGACGTTCGGCGTCACGTCGGCCACGGCGTCGCCCTTCTTGCCGGACTTGTCGAGCTCAGCCATGGATCGTCTCCTTCCAGAAGTGGCACGCGCTGCCCCGGCCGGCCAGCTCCGCGCCGTCCCGCTCGGCGACCGGCTGCAGGGCCGGCGTCTCGGTGCGGCAGATGTCCTGCGCCTTGCCGCAGCGCGGGTTGAAGGCACAGCCGGAGGGGATGCGCAGCAGGTTGGGCGGCAGGCCCTTGATCGCGTAGAGCTCCTGGCCCTTCTGGTCCAGCCGCGGGATGGAGTCCAGCAGGCCGCGGGTGTACGGGTGCGCGGGGCGCTTGTACAGCTCGCGGACCGGCGCCGTCTCCACGATCCGGCCGGCGTACATCACGGCGATCTTGTCGGCGACGTCCGCCACCACACCGAGGTCGTGGGTGATGAGGATGAGGCCCATGTTGAACTCGCGCTGGAGCTCGGCCAGCAGGTCCATGACCTGGGCCTGGACGGTGACGTCCAGCGCGGTCGTCGGCTCGTCCGCGATGATCAGGTCGGGCTCCAGGGCCAGCGCCATCGCGATCATGATGCGCTGGCGCATGCCGCCGGAGAACTGGTGCGGGTAGTCGTTCACCCGCGCCGCGGCGGCCGGGATGCGGACCCGGTCCATCAGCTCGATGGACTTGGCCTTGGCGTCCTTCTTCGACAGGCCCTGGTGCACCCGGTACATCTCGCCGAGCTGGTAGCCGACGCTGAGCACGGGGTTCAGCGAGGACAGGGCGTCCTGGAAAATCATGGCGATCTTGCTGCCGCGGATCTTCCGCCGCTCCTCGGCGGACATCTTGAGCATGTCCTGGCCGCGGTAGAGGATCTCGCCCTGCGGGATCTTCCCGGGGGGCATGTCCAGGATGCCCATGATCGCCTGCGCGGTCACGGACTTGCCGGAGCCGGACTCGCCGAGCACGGCGAGGGTCTCACCGGCGTCGACGGAGTAGTTGACGCCGTTGACGGCCTTCGCGACGCCGTCGCGGGTGTGGAACTCCACGTGCAGGTCGCGGACTTCGAGCAGCGGGCCGCCCTTGCCGTCCGCCGCCCGGGGTTCGGGGACGTTCGCGGTCTTCTCCATAGTGGTCACGTACGCCTCCCTCAGCGCAGCTTGGGGTCGAGGGCGTCGCGCACCGCGTCGCCGAGCAGGATGAACGCGAGCACGGTGAGGCTCAGGAAGCCCGCCGGGATCAGCAGGACATGGGGGGCGTCACGCAGCTGCGACTGGCCGGCGGCGATGTCCACGCCCCAGGAGACCACCGGGTCCTGGAGGCCGATGCCGAGGTAGGACAGGGTCGCCTCGGTGGAGATGTAGCCGCCGAGCGCGATGGTGGCGACCACGATCACCGGGCCGATGACGTTCGGGAGGATGTGCCGGAACAGGATCCGGCCCGTGCCCGCGCCCAGCGCCCGGGCGGCCGTCACGAAGTCCGCCTCCTTCTGCGTGATGACGGCACCGCGCATGACGCGCGCGATCTGCATCCAGCCGAAGGTGGCCAGACCGAGCGTCACCGTCCACACCGTGCGGTGGGTGAACGCCTGAAGCAGCGTCAGACCACCGAGCAGCAGCGGGATGCCGAAGAAGATGTCCGTGAGGCGGGAGAGCAGGGTGTCGATCCAGCCGCCGAAGTAGCCCGCGAGCATGCCCAGGAGGCCGCCGAAGAGGGTGACCGCGAGGGTGACGCAGACACCGACGGTGATCGAGGCCCGGGCTCCGTGGACCGTACGCGCGTAGACGCTCTGGCCCTGCCCGTTGTAGCCGAACCAGTCCTTCTCGAAGACGTGGGACCAGTTCGGGGGGCTGAGGTAGTGGCCGCGCAGGTCGGCCTCGCGCGGGTCCACACCGGTGAACAGCGTCGGGAAGACCGCCATGAGGACGAGGAGGACCAGCAGCACGCCGGACGTCCAGAACAGCCAGCTGGAGCGCAGCTCGCGCCAGGCGTCCTGGCCCAGGCTGCGGGGCTTGCTGCCGTCGCCGCTCTTGAGGGCGGTGCTCACCGCTTCGGGCGTGGTGGTCTCGTGAGGCAGCGTCTTCTCAGGCATAACGGATCCTCGGGTCCAGGACGGCGTACAGCAGATCGACGACCAGGCTGCTCACGAGGTAGACGAGCACGAGCACGGTCACGATGCCGACCACGGTGGGGCCTTCGCTGGTCTGGATGGACCGGAAGAGCGTGTTGCCCACACCCTGGATGTTGAAGATGCCCTCGGTGACGATGGCGCCGCCCATGAGCATGCCGAGGTCGGTGCCGAGGAACGTGACGACGGGGATGAGGGAGTTGCGCATCAGGTGCACGCCGATCACCCGGCGCTTCGGCAGGCCCTTGGCCACGGCGGTCCGCATGTAGTCGGCCCGGCGGTTCTCGCTCACGGTGGTGCGCGTCAGCCGGGTGACGTAGGCCAGGGAGAGCGCGGCGAGCACGATGGCCGGGATCATCAACTGGCCCAGGTCCTCGCTGTCCTGGACGGTCGGTGTGATGACCTTCCACTTCATGCCCAGCAGGAACTGGGTGATGAAGCCGATGACGAACACCGGGATGGAGACCACGACCAGGGTCAGCACCAGCACGAACTGGTCCAGGAACTTGCCCCGCTTCAGGCCCGTGAGGACGCCGAGGGCGATGCCCACGACCACCTCGAAACCGAACGCGAGGAGGGCCAGCCGGATGGTCACCGGGAAGGCCTCGGCCATCAGGTCGGCCACGGGCCGGCCGGTGAAGCTCTGCCCGAAGTCGCCCTGGAAAAGGCCGGAGATGTAGTTCCAGTACTGCTCGAGCAGTGACTTGTCGAGGCCGTACTCGTGGCGCAGTCTCGCGACCGTCGCCGGGTCGGCCGCCTTCGGGCCGAACAGCGATTTGATGGGGTCGCCCGGAAGCGAGTAGACCATCAAGAAAATCAGCAAAGTGGTCCCGATGAACACCGGGATCATCTGGAGCAGTCGCCTCGCGACAAAGCGCCCCATGGTTCCTCCTGTCGCCGACGGGGCCCGGCGGCCGCCTCCGTGTCCTCGTGGGGGAAGGCGGCCACCGGGCCTGCGTCACTGCAAGCGTGTCCCGGTTACTTCTTGACCTCGACGTCTGTCCAGATCGCCTGGCGGAAGGAGTCGAACTTCACGTTCTGCACCTTCTTGGAGTAGCCGGCGAGCGTGTGGTCGAAGAACAGCGGGATGGAGGGCATGTGCTCGGTGAGGATCTTCTTCTCGGCCTCGGCGTAGAGCTTGTTCGACTCCTCGATGGTCTTGGAGGCGTCGGCCTTGTCCATCAGCTCGTCGATGGCCTTGTCACTGAACTCCATGTCGTTGGCACCGGCCTTGGTCCGGTACTGCGCGGAGATGAAGTTCTGGATGTTCGGGAAGTCCTGGACCCAGGCCATGCGGAAAGCGCTCTTCAGACGGCGCTCGGTGATGTCCGTGCGCGCCTGCTGGAAGGTCGGCTTCGGGTCGGTCACGCACTCGACGCCGCCGTTCTGGCGAATGTCGTTGCAGACCGCGTCCGCCCACTCCTTGTTGGCGCCGTCGGCGTTGTACATGAGGGTGATCTTGTTACCGGGGACACCGCCGCCGGCCTTGATCAGCTCCTTGGCCTTGGCCGGGTCGAACTTGCAGAACTCGCCGCAGGCGCCCGCCTGGTAGCCCTCGACGACCTTCGGGGTGTACCCGTCGGCCGCGTCCTTGCTGCCCTTGAGCGCGGTCTTCGCGATGGTCTCGCGGTCGATCGCCATGGACAGGCCCTGACGGACCTTCACCTTCTCCGGCTTGGCCCACTCGGCCTCGTACAGCGGGAAGGCGATGTTGGTGTTGCCGCCGAACATCTGGCTGATGGCGCGCTTGCCGAGGTCGTTCTTGAACTGGCCCGCCATGGAGTTGGGGACCTGGTACATGATGTCGAGCTTGTCGGAGACGAGGTCGTTGTAGGCCGCGTCGTCCTTGTTGTAGAACTTGAAGATGACGCCGCCGTTCTTCGGCTTGTCGTCACCCTTGTAGTCGGCGAACTTCTTGGTCTTGAACTCGACCTTGTGCTGCCAGTCGCCGTCCTGCTGGTACGGCCCGTTGCCGATCGGGTGCTCGCCGAACGCCTTGGGGTCCTTGTAGAACGCCTTGGGGAGCGGGGAGAACACGTCGTAGAAGAGCTGCTCCTTGAAGGTGGAGACCGGCTTCTTCAGGTCGATCGTGAACTCGAGGTCGCTGACGATCTTCAGGCCCTCGAGCTTGTCGGCCTTCGGGTCGCCCTTCTCCGGGTGGATCTCCTCGTAGCCCTTGATGGGCTCGAACCAGGAGGCGTTCAGCTGGGCGTTCTTGGCGTTGGCCGCCCAGTTCCACGCGTCGACGAAGGACGCGGACGTCTGCGGCTCGCCGTTGTGGAACTTCCAGCCCGGCTTCAGCTTGACCTTGAAGTGCTGGTTGTCGGTGGTCTCGATGCTCTCGGCCGCGACCATCCGCAGCTTCGACTTCTCGTCGAAGTCCACGAGGCTGCGGAAGAGGTTCTTGACGATGTACCCGCCACCGATTTCATTGGTGTTGCTCGGGATGAGCGGGTTCTGCGGTTCGACGTTGTAGTACGTATAGGTGCCGTCGGGATTGACAGCCGCGTTGTCGTCGTCACTGTCACTTCCACCGCCACCGCAGGCCGTTGCAGTCAGAGCAACGACAATTGCACCCGCGACCCAGGTAGCGCTCTTGGCACCGCGCATGGGTATGCCTCCTCAGGAGTCCACGTATCACTACAAGATGAGGCGCCGGCCCCACGCTGACACCCCTGACAGCGGAGACGGAACCGGCACCTCGAGTGTGCTCGTGAGTCGGCGCTCCCCACAGCGCGTGACCCATTGACCCGAGCTCAATGAACCCAACTATTAAGTACGTCCGGCTTGTAAACCACACTTAAAGGGTCTCGCTTTGGTCACATCGATCTCCGGCACCTGTCCGAAATCCGGACAAAGTGAGCACAGACAGACACCCGCGAAACGGACTGTTAACACAACAACAGGATCTGTCCGTCCGTTATGCGGACGAAGGGCAGGCTAAGTTGACGGATAATCCGCTGCCCGCGACAGGTCCCGGGGGCGTCCCGGTCCGAGCATGCCAGAGGCCCGGCACCGCCACGGGGAAAGTGGCGATACCGGGCCTCGGCCGGCGGTGCGGAGCCCGCGGGCGGGCTCCCGTCAGACCGTCAGCGCTTCGCGCGGGAAGCCGTGCGGCCGCGCTCCTTCTGGTCCAGGACGACCTTGCGGATGCGGACGGCCTCCGGGGTCACCTCGACGCACTCGTCGTCGCGGCAGAACTCCAGGGACTGCTCCAGCGACAGCTTGCGCGGCGGGACGATCGCCTCGAAGGAGTCGGCGGAGGAGGAGCGCATGTTGGTGAGCTTCTTCTCCTTGGTGATGTTGACGTCCATGTCGTCGGCGCGGGAGTTCTCGCCGACGATCATGCCCTCGTACACCTCGGTGCCCGGGTCGGTGAAGAGCACGCCGCGCTCCTGGAGGTTCGTCATCGCGAAGGCGGTGACGGCACCGGCGCGGTCGGCGACCAGGGAGCCGTTGTTACGGGTCTTCAGCTCGCCGAACCACGGCTCGTGGCCCTCGTGGATGGAGTGGGCGATGCCGGTGCCGCGGGTGTTCGTCAGGAACTCCGTGCGGAAGCCGATGAGGCCGCGGGACGGGACGACGAACTCCATGCGGACCCAGCCGGAGCCGTGGTTGGACATGTTGTCCATCCGGCCCTTGCGGGTGCCCATGAGCTGCGTGACCGCGCCCATGTGCTCCTCGGGCACGTCCACCGTGAGGCGCTCGACCGGCTCGTAGGTCTTGCCGTCGACCTGCTTGGTGACGACCTGCGGCTTGCCGATGGTCATCTCGAAGCCCTCGCGGCGCATCTGCTCGACCAGGATGGCCAGCGCCAGCTCACCGCGGCCCTGCACCTCCCAGGCGTCGGGGCGCTCGGTGTCCAGGACGCGCAGCGAGACGTTGCCGATCAGCTCGCGGTCCAGGCGGTCCTTGACCTGGCGGGCGGTGACCTTGCGGTCCTTGACCGCGGACTTGGCCTCCGCGCCCTTGCCCGTGCCGCCGCGGCCGACCAGCGGCGAGGTGTTGGTGCCGATGGTCATGGAGATCGCCGGCTCGTCGACCGTGATCAGCGGCAGCGCGATCGGGTTCTCCGGGTCGGCCAGGGTCTCGCCGATCATGATGTCGGGAATACCGGCGACGGCGCAGATGTCACCCGGGCCGGCCACCTCGGCGGGCTTGCGGGTGAGGGCCTCCGTCATCATCAGCTCGGTGATGCGGACGTTGGAGACCGTGCCGTCACGCTTGATCCACGCGACGGTCTGGCCCTTGCGCAGCTCGCCCTGCTCGACGCGGAGCAGCGCGATGCGGCCGAGGAAGTTGTCGGCGTCGAGGTTGGTGACGTGGGCCTGGAGCGGCGCGTCGTCCTCGAACGTCGGGGCCGGGACGTGCTCCAGGATGGTGGAGAAGAACGGCTCCAGGTTGGTGCTGTCCGCGGGGACGGTGCCGTCCTCCGGCTTGGTCAGCGAGGCGATGCCGTCACGGCCGCAGGCGTAGACGATCGGGAACTCGATCTGGTCCTCGTCGGCGTCCAGGTCGAGGAAGAGGTCGTACGTCTCGTTGACGACCTCGTCGATGCGGGAGTCCGGGCGGTCGGTCTTGTTGATGCACAGGATGACCGGCAGCCGCTTGGCGAGGGCCTTGCGCAGCACGAAGCGGGTCTGCGGCAGCGGGCCCTCGGAGGCGTCGACGAGCAGCACGACCGCGTCCACCATCGACAGACCGCGCTCGACCTCGCCACCGAAGTCGGCGTGGCCGGGGGTGTCGATGATGTTGATCGTGATCGGGTCACCACCGTCCTTCGGGTGGTACTTGACCGCGGTGTTCTTGGCCAGGATCGTGATGCCCTTCTCACGCTCCAGGTCGTTGCTGTCCATCATGCGGTCGTCGAGGGACTCGGCGGCGTGCGCGGCGAAGGCGCCGGCCTGCTTGAGCATGGCGTCGACGATGGTCGTCTTGCCGTGGTCGACGTGGGCGACGATGGCGACGTTACGAATGTCGTGGCGGGTGGGCATACTAGCGGCGCTTCTCCCGGAATCGTGGGTGGCGGCGCGTACGGTCCGGCACGCGCGCCCGCCGGGCAGATCACGCCGCGGCCACTGTCCATGGTACGGGGCAACGCCGACTTCGGCCGCCCCAGGCTGCTCGCACCGGCTCTGACCTGCGATTACTTCCGGAAGCCCAGGTCCTGATAGCGGGGTGAGGCCATCCCGAAGGCCCCGGCGTTGACCACCGTGGCCCGGACCGCCACCAGCTCGGGGCGCTGGTAGAGCGGGATCGAACCGGCCGCCGCCCAGATCCGGGCGTCCGCCCGCCCGACGAGATCGCGGGAAACGTCGGCGTCCAGCTCCGTGGACGCCTGCTCGAAGAGCTGGTCGATCTGGTCGGTGCCCACCCGGGTGTAGTTCTGCTCCACCAGCAGCGAGCCGTCGGCGGCGGGCTGGGGCTTGGCGAAGACGGGCCGGGCGTCGGCGGCCGGGAAGGCGGTGGCGGGCCAGGAGTAGAGGGCGAGGTCGAAGGCGCCGGCGGCGATGTGGTCCTTGAAGAAGCCGGCGTCGGCGACCTTGCTGATCTCCGTGTGGATGCCGACGGTGTCGAGGCGGCGGGCGATGCGCTCGCCCACGGCCCGCAGGGGCTCGGCCCCGGAGCCCTCCGGCAGGACGAACCGCAGCGTCAGCTGCTTGCCGTCCTTCATCCGCACCGGGGCGAGGGCCGCCTTGCCCCCGCTGTCGGCCTTCTGATCGGCCCCGGCCGCCTTGGCCGGCGCCGGGTTCCTGGTGGTGGCGCCGCGTCCCGGCCCCTTCTCCCGCCAGCCCGCGTCCGCGAGCAGTGCCCGGGCCGCCTTGGCGTCCGGGCCGCCGATGGCGTCGCTGTTGTCCTCGTAGCCGGGCTGGCCGGCCATGAAGAGGTGGCTGCCGAGCGGCTCGGCCGGCAGGCCCAGCGGCTTCAGCACGGCCGCGGCGAGGTCCTCGCGGTCGATGGCCCGGGCCACGGCGCGGCGGACGCGTTCGTCCGCCAGGGGGCCGGAGGCGCCGTTGAGGGCGAGGTGGGTGTAGGCGGGCTCCAGGGATCTGCGGACGGCCAGGCCGCGCAGGGCGGGGTCGGGGGCCGGCTGCTTCGGGGCGGCCGTCCGCTCCCCTTCCCTCTTCTGCGCCTTGTCCGCCGTCTGCTTCTTCACCGGCTTGTTCGCCGCCGTGATGCGCTCCGCCACGGCCGGGGTGACGTCGGCGAGGTCGAGCTCGCCGCCGGCCAGGGCGGCGGCCCGCTCCTCCCGGGGCACCGCCCGCAGCACGAGCTGGTCGAGCTTGGCCCGCTCACCCCACCACTTCGGGTCGCGGACGAGCGTCAGGGTGCCCTCCCCGTTGTCGCGCGCCCCGACGCGGAAGGGCCCGGCGGAGAGCTTCAGCTCGTTGCGGGCGCCGTCGTTGAAGCCGTCCGGGCTGCCCATGACGGATTTCGGGTACAGCGGGGTGAAGAGCGAGGGCCAGTCCGCGAAGGACTTGGCGAAGGTGACCTTGACCTCCTGGGCGTTCGCGCCCTGCTCGACGCGGTCGATCCGGTCGTAGCCGGCGTTGCGGGCCGTCCAGTAGGCGCTGTCCCGGCCGCGCAGGGCGTTCCACTGGGCCTGGAAGTCGGCGGCCGTCAGGGCGCTGCCGTCGCTCCAGACGGCCCGGGGGTTGAGCTTGTAGAGGACGACCTGCCGCGGCTGGCGCTGGACGACCTCGGCGGCGCTCAGGTAGTCGGCGTCGCGCTGCGGGCGGCCGCGTTCGTCCTGGGTGAAGAGGGTGGGCAGGACGGCCCCGGCGACCCGCTGGGTGGCGGCGTCGGCGTCGGCCTGGAAGGTGTTCAAGGTGGCGGGCAGGGCGTCCACCGCCCAGCGCAGGGTGCCCTTGTCGGCGACCGCGGCGCGGGGGGCGGCGGCGATGTCCGGCGGTGCGGCGCTGCCCCCGGCCTCGTCCCCGCCGCCCAGGCCGCAGCCGGCGAGGAGGGGCAGCGGCAGCAGGACACCCGCGGCGAGCAGGGCGGCGGAGCGGCGCCGGGGGGACCGCGTGCGCGTCGGATGAGGAGCCATGGGTGTACCTCCGCCGGACTGGGCTGGCTGCCGGAACGTTCGTTCGGCGTAATGCGCCGCAAATCGCATCTACTGCCGAGCAGTAGATGCGACCGGAGTGACGAAGGCGCGCCGACACGGCGCCGGGGGAACCCATCCCACCCACGTGGACGAACGTTTCAGCAGCCTCCGGCGCGCGCCGGTCGCCCTCCCGCGAATGGACGATCGCTATCTTCCCCCGGAGGGGTGTGACGCGCGACACTCTCAGTCGCATCAGCGCCACCCGCAACCGCCGACCGCGGAAGTGAGGGCAGAACCATGTCCCTGAACGACGAAGTGACGGCAGTTCAGCGCTGTCTGGACGAGCTGGGCCGGGCACTCGGCCGCCTCGAGTCGCACCTGGGCGACCGGGATCTGGAGCTGCGCCGGATCCGCACCGACGCCGCTCATCTGCGCGAGAGCGTCACCCTGCTGCGTGACGCGCACCCCGTGGAGCGGCCCCGCCCGGAGGTGGTGCGGATCCCCGACGCCCCTTACGACGCCTCGCTGTGGAAGGGCGCCGACGAGGAGGGGCTCGGCGCCTGCGACCGCCGCGCTCCCTGAGGGCCCCGGGCAGCGCGGCAGCCAGGCGCCCCCCTTCCGACGCCCCTCCGACTCCCCTCTCACTCCTCCTCCGGAGTCCCCCTTGGCCACTGGTACCGACCCCGAAGCCACCGCCGACCCCGAAGCCGGGGCCGCGCGAGGCGTCCACCACCCCTCGCGCGCCGCGATCCCCGTCCGGCACCTGCGCGCCGACCGCTGGTGGCTGTCGCCGGCCGTCACCGCCGCCGGACTGTTCGCCTTCGTCGTCTACTCGACCTGGCGGGCCTTCGCCAACGCCGACTACTACGCCGCCCCGTACGTCTCGCCGTTCTACTCGCCCTGCCTCGCGGAGAACTGCGTCCCGATGCGCGACGGCGCGGACTGGGAGCTCTTCGGCTCCTGGTGGGGGCTGTCCCCCGCGCTGCTGATCCTGATCTTCCCGCTGGGCTTCCGGCTGACCTGCTACTACTACCGCAAGGCGTACTACCGGGGCTTCTGGGCCTCGCCCCCGGCCTGCGCGGTCGCCGAGCCGCACAAGAAGTACACCGGCGAGACCCGCTTCCCGCTGGTCCTGCAGAACATCCACCGGTACTTCTTCTACTTCGCGGTGATCGTCGCCGGGATCCTGACGTACGACGCGGTCCTGGGCTTCCGCGACGAGAACGGCGCGTGGGGCCACATGGGTCTGGGCACCCTGGTCTTCCTCGTCAACATCGCCCTGATCTGGGCGTACACCCTCTCCTGTCACTCCTGTCGCCATATCGTCGGCGGCCGGATCCGCACCTTCTCCAAGCATCCGGTGCGCTACCGCATGTGGGGCTGGGTCAGCGCGCTCAACGCCCGTCACATGCTGCTCGCCTGGGCGTCGCTGATCAGCGTCGCGGTGGCCGACTTCTATGTCTATCTGGTCGCCAGTGGCGCCTTCGACGATCCGCGCTTTTTCTAGGAGAGGGGCATTCCCTATGTCGCACACGGCCCGACAGGCGTGGGACGTGGTCGTGATCGGTGCCGGCGGTGCGGGGCTGCGGGCCGCCATCGAGGCCCGGGAGCAGGGCCTGCGCTGCGCCGTGATCTGCAAATCGCTGTTCGGCAAGGCCCATACGGTCATGGCCGAGGGCGGCATCGCCGCCAGCATGGGCAACGTCAACGAGGGTGACAACTGGCAGGTCCACTTCCGCGACACCATGCGGGGCGGCAAGTTCCTCAACCAGTGGCGGATGGCGGAGCTGCACGCCCGGGAGGCCCCGGACCGGGTCTGGGAGCTGGAGACCTGGGGCGCGCTCTTCGACCGCACGGCCGACGGGCGGATCTCGCAGCGCAACTTCGGCGGGCACGAGTACCCCCGGCTGGCGCATGTCGGCGACCGCACGGGGCTGGAGCTGATCCGCACCCTCCAGCAGAAGATCGTCTCCCTCCAGCAGGAGGACCACCGCGAGTTCGGCGACCACGAGGCCCGGCTGAAGGTCTTCCAGGAGTTCACGGTCACCCGGCTGCTGAAGACGGCCACGGACGGCGGCGCGGGCGGGCGGATCTCGGGTGTCTTCGGCTACGAGCGCGAGTCCGGCCGGTTCTTCGCCTTCGACGCCCCGGCCGTGGTGCTGGCCACCGGAGGCATCGGCAAGTCGTTCAAGGTGACGTCGAACTCCTGGGAGTACACCGGGGACGGGCACGCGCTCGCGCTGCTGGCGGGGGCGTCGCTGATCAATATGGAGTTCGTGCAGTTCCACCCCACGGGCATGGTCTGGCCGCCGTCCGTCAAGGGCATCCTGGTCACCGAGTCCGTCCGCGGCGACGGCGGGGTGCTGCGCAACAGCGACGGCAAGCGGTTCATGTTCGACTACGTCCCGGACGTCTTCAAGGAGAAGTACGCGGAGTCCGAGGCGGAGGGTGACCGCTGGTACAAGGACCCGGACCACAACCGCCGGCCGCCCGAGCTGCTGCCGCGCGACGAAGTGGCCCGCGCGATCAACTCCGAGGTCAAGGCGGGCCGCGGCAGTCCGCACGGCGGGGTGTTCCTGGACATCTCCAGCCGGCTGCCCGCCGAGGAGGTCCGCCGCCGGCTCCCCTCCATGTACCACCAGTTCAAGGAGCTGGCGGACGTGGACATCACCGCCGAGCCGATGGAGGTCGGCCCCACCTGCCACTACGTGATGGGCGGCGTGGACGTCGACCCGGACACGGCCGCGGCCGTCGGGGTGCCCGGCCTCTTCGCGGCCGGCGAGGTCGCCGGCGGGATGCACGGCTCCAACCGGCTGGGCGGCAATTCCCTCTCCGACCTGCTCGTCTTCGGCCGGCGGGCCGGCCTGTACGCGGCCCGGTACGCGGCCGGCGTCGCCGCCGAGGGCGGCACCCGGCCCCTCGTCGCGGAGGCCGACCTCGCGGCGGCCGAGGCGGAGGCACTGCGCCCGTTCGGCGTCGAGGGCGGCGACCCGGCCGTCTCCCGGGGGCCGGCCGAGAACCCGTACGCGCTCCACCAGGAGCTCCAGCAGTCCATGAACGACCTGGTGGGCATCATCCGCAAGGGCCCCGAGATGGAGGAGGCCCTGCGGCGGCTGTCCGCGCTGCGCGGCCGGTCCCGGCGGGCGGGGGTGGAGGGGCACCGCCAGTTCAACCCCGGCTGGCACCTGGCCATCGACCTGCGGAACATGCTGCTGGTCAGCGAGTGCGTGGCGCGGGCGGCCCTGGAGCGCACGGAGAGCCGGGGCGGGCACACGCGGGACGACCACCCGGGGATGGACCGGCAGTGGCGGCAGCTCAATCTCGTCTGCCGGCTGGCGGAGGAGAGCACCGGGCCGGCCGTGGCGGATCCGGCGCTGGGCCGGATCAGGGTGGAGCGGCGCGCGATGCCGCCGATCCGCCACGACCTGCTGGCGCTCTTCGAGAAGGACGAGCTGGTGAAGTACTTGACCGACGAGGAGCTGACGACGTGAGCTACGACGCCCACTTCAAGGTATGGCGGGGCGACGCGGACGGCGGCGGCCTGGTCGACTACACCGTCGCCGTCAACGAGGGCGAAGTCGTCCTCGACGTCATCCACCGCCTGCAGGCCACCGAGGCCGCCGACCTCGCCGTGCGGTGGAACTGCAAGGCCGGCAAGTGCGGCTCCTGCAGCGCGGAGATCAACGGCAGGCCGCGGCTGATGTGCATGACCCGGATGTCGGTCTTCGACCCCGCGGCGACGGTGACGGTCACCCCGATGCGGGCCTTCCCCGTGGTCCGGGACCTGGTGACGGACGTGTCCTTCAACTACGCCAAGGCCCGGGAGGTCCCGGCGTTCGTGCCGCCGCCCGGGGTGGCGGCGGGCGAGTACCGGATGCGGCAGGAGGACGTGAACCGCTCCCAGGAGTTCCGCAAGTGCATCGAGTGCTTCCTGTGTCAGGACACCTGCCACGTGGTACGTGATCACGAGGAGAACAAGCCCGCCTTCGCCGGCCCCCGCTTCCTCATGCGCGTCGCCGAGCTGGACATGCACCCGCTGGACGCCGCCGAGGGAGCGGGCCTCGACCGCAAGCGGACGGCGCAGGACGAGCACGGCCTGGGCTACTGCAACATCACCAAGTGCTGCACGGAGGTCTGCCCGGAAGGCATCAAGATCACCGACAATGCGCTGATCCCCCTCAAGGAGCGGGCCGCCGACCGCAAGTACGACCCGCTGGTCTGGCTCGGCAGCAAAATCCGCCGCCGGGGGGCGTAGCGGAGCGCGAACACGGTCCGTATATGCCCCCGAGCCCCCGGTAGCGAGTCGGGCACTACCGCCATACGCTCCCAAATGTGACGCAGCTTGCGAGGCGGTACGGGCCGGGGGCGCCGGGCTGGGCCATGGTCAGGGCCCCGCTCGGCGGGGCCGCCGCGCTCGTCGCCGTGTGCGTCCTGCTGCTCCCGGCCCACCGGGCCCGCGCCGACACCCCCCTCGATCTGGACACCGGAGGCCGGATCACCGACACCGTGGGCGCGCTCGGGCA
The DNA here is from genome assembly GCF_040646215.1 of Streptomyces sp. NPDC046215. NCBI lineage: Bacteria > Bacillati > Actinomycetota > Actinomycetes > Kitasatosporales > Streptomycetaceae > Streptomyces > Streptomyces sp. NPDC046215. Next base: position 34,012 of record NZ_JBEYZW010000053.1, read on the forward strand.
GCGGCGGCACCAGGTGGCCGTCGCCCTCGAGCGGCTCCACGCCGGCCACCACCTCCAGCTCTACGTCACCTACGTCCGGGACTTCTCCGGCCGTGCCGGGCGCGACTGGGCCAACGCCACCGCGGACCGCAACGGCCTCGGGCCGCGGGACGTCCTGCTCGCCATCGCCACGCACCGGCAGCAGTACGCGGTCTCCGCCGCCAAGGACTCCGGGTTCCGCGCCGCCCAGCTCAAGGACGTCGCCACCACCGCCATCGCACCCGCGGTCGCCCAGCACGACTGGGCGGGCGCGGCCATCGGCGCCGCCGACGGCTACGGGGCCGTCCTGCGGGGCGAGCCCGTCCGGCCCCCCGCCATCTCGCCCGGTGACAGGGACCCCGGTGCCGACGGGCTCGTACCGGGCCACCGGCGGATCTGGCTGCCGGTCGCCGTGGCCGTGCTGGCCTGCCTGACCGGCCTGTACCTCTACGCGCGCCGGGCCGCCGGCCGCCGGGCGGCCCGGCGGCGGCCCGTCGTCGCCACCACGACACCGCCCGGCCTCGCCCGGATGGCGCAGCCGCTCACGCCCCTGCCCGAGCTGGACGCGGAAGCCGCCCGGACCCTCGTCGAGACGGACGACGCGGTCCGCACCAGCGCCGAGGAACTGCTCTTCGCCACGGCCCAGCTGGGCAAGGAACCGGTGCGGCCCTTCGCCGAGGCCGTCGCCTACGCGAGGAGCGAGCTGGACGACGCCTTCCGGCTGCGGCAGCAGCTGGACGACAGCCCGTACGAGGACGAGGACATCCGCCGGCGCACGCTGGACGAGATCTGCTCCCACTGCACCAGCGCCAACCGGCGGCTGGACGCGGAGTCCGCGGCCTTCGACCGGCTGCGGGGGCTCAGAGCCAACGCGGCCGGCATCCTGGCCCACGCCGAGGCCGCGGCCGCCTCGCTCACGCTCCGCGCCGACACCGCCGAGGCCGCGCTCGCCGCGCTCGCCGGCTGCTGCGCCGCCACCGCCCTGGCCCAGGTCGCCCGCCACCCGGACGAGGCCCGCGACCGTCTCGCCTTCGCCACCACCGGCCTGGCCGAGGCCCGCCGCGCCCTCGCCGGAGGCGACGGCGACAGCGCAGTGATCTCCTTGCGCGCCGCCGAAGGGGCACTCTCCCAGGCCCGCACCCTCACCACCGCAGCCCTGCGCCGCGCCCACGAGCTCACGGGGACGGCGGCCCGGCTGCGGGCCGCCCTGGCGGACGCCGAGGCGGGCCTGGCGGCGGCACGGGACGCGGCCGGGCCCGGGGACGAGCAGCGGGTGGCGGCCGCCGGGCGGGCCCTGGCCGAGGCCCGGCGGGAGGCGGCGGGCGGACGGTGCGACCCCCGGGCGGTGCTGCGCCGGGTGGAGGACGCGGCGGCCTCGCTCGACGCCATCGCCGGGGGCCGCGCCGACGAGCGGCGGGCCCGGCGGCGGGTGGAGCGGGCGGTGCCGGCCGCGCGGGGCGAGGTGGCGGCGGCCCGGGACTTCATCGGCACCCACCGGGGGGCCGTCGGCTGCCGGGCCCGCACCCGGCTGGCCGAGGCCGAGCGCCACCTGGCACTGGCCCGCGCCCTGCCGGCGGCGGAGGGCCCGGCGATCCTGGCGGCCACGGGCCACGCGGACTCCCTGGCCCGCCAGGCCCGCGCCCTGGCCGAGCACGACGTGGCCGACTATGCGGCCCCCTACGACCCGGAGACCCCCCGCCAGGCCAGGGCCCTGGGTGGCGCCCTCCTGGGCGGCATCATCGTGGCGGGCCTCCTCCCGGCGACGTTCGGCGGCGGGGCGACACGGGGGCGGCTGGCGGGCTGAGGCGGGGGGGGGCGGTGCGCTGACCGCGCGGCGGTGTCCTCAAGCTCCCGCAGTTACCCCTGGAGGTGCCCCCAGGAGGTGCCCCCGGACGGGCTGGTGTGGGCTGAGCTCAGCCACATCAGCCCGTCCGGCGTTTGAGGACGCGCCCGCAGGGCGCTCGCCGCCGCAGGCGGCAACGACAGACCCGCAGCCGAAGACCTGCCGGGCGGGCCCTGGGCTGACGGTCACGTCGACGGTGGTTGCTGCGGGCGGCGGCAGCCGGCCGGCCCCGGCCGTCAGTACAGGCTCATCAGTGCCTCCACCGCATCCGGGGCGGGCGCGTCGCCGTCCGGGAGGGCCAGTTCGAACCAGACCGTCTTGCCCAACGGCGTCCGCCGGCTGCCCCAGGCCGCGCTGAGCAGGCCGACCAGCTGCAGGCCCCGGCCGCCCTCGTCCGTGTCGCGGGCCCGGCGGCGGCGCGGCTGGACCAGGCCGCCGTCCCAGACCTCGCACACCAGCGTGCGGTCCAGGAGCAGCCGGAGCCTGATCTCGCCCTCGCCGTACCGCAGGGCGTTGGTGACCAGCTCGCTGACCAGCAGCTCCGTGGTGTCCACCAGGCTCTCCAGGCCCCAGGCCACCAGCTGCTCCCGGGCCATCTCCCGCGCCCGGGCCACCGAGCGCGGCTCGGGCGGCAGCGTCCAGTCGCCGACGCAGTCGTCCGGCAGGCCCCGCAGCCGGGCCATGAGGAGGGCGATGTCGTCCTCGCCGTGGTGGGTGTCCAGGGCGTCCAGGACGTGGTCGCAGACGTCCTCCAGGGGCCGTGCCGGGTCGTCGAGGGCGTCGCGGAATGCCTGGAGCCCCTCGTCGAGGGGGTGGTCACGGGACTCGACGAGGCCGTCGGTGTAGAGGGCGAACAGCGCGCCGTCCGGCAGGTCGACGACCGTCTCCTCGAAGGGCTCGCCCCCGACGCCCAGCGGCATCCCGGGCGGCACGTCCAGCAGCATCGCCGGCTCGCCGGCCTCGACCAGGACGGGCGGCAGGTGACCGGCGTTGGCGACCGTGCACCGGCGGGTGACGGGGTCGTACACGGCGTAGACGCAGGTCGCCAGGTAGACCTCGGAGAGGTCGGCGGCCCGCACCCCGCCCCGGACCCCGCGCGACGCGGACTGCTTGCCGCCGGGTCGGCCGAGGCCGTGGGCGATCTCGTCCAGCGCGGAGAGCACCTCGGCCGGCTCCAGGTCGAGCATGGCCAGGGTCCGCACGGCGGTCCGCAGTTCGCCCATGGCGACCGCCGCCCGCAGGCCGCGGCCCATGACGTCGCCGACGACGAGGGCCGTGCGGTGGCCGGGCAGCTCGATGACGTCGAACCAGTCGCCGCCGACCTCGGTGGCCGCGTTGGCGGGCAGGTAGCGGCAGGCGATGTCGAGCCCGGCGGCGTCGGGGTCGCCGGGGGGCAGCAGGCTGCGCTGGAGGATCAGGGCGCGCTCGTGCTCGCGCCGGTAGAGCCGGGCGTTGTCGATGCAGACCGCCGCCCGCGCGGCCAGTTCGACGGCCAGGGCGGTGTCGCGCTCGCCGAAGGGCTCGCTGCCCTTGGTGCGGGAGAACTGGGCCAGCCCCACCACCGTGTCCCGGGCGACCATCGGCACCGCGAGCGTGGACTGGACGACGGCGCCCAGCTCGGGCCCCTCCTCGCGCTCCCGGCGCGGGACGACCTGCACCTGGGCGGTGCGCAGGGCACCCGCGCACGGCGAGTGGAAGGGGTAGCGGTGCACCTCGCCGACCTGGATCGGCTTGTCGTCGCCGTCCACGGGCGCTCCGGAGACGGCGCTGGCGTAGGCGACGCGGCGCAGCTCACCGCTGCCGTCGGCGAGCCCGGGCGGCGCCTCGTCACCGGCGAGCAGGCCCTGGTAGAGGTCGACGGAGGCGAGGTCGCAGAACTGCGGGACGGCGACGTCGAGCAGCTCCCGCGCGGTGGTCTCCAGGTCCAGGGAGTTGCCGATGCGGGCCCCGGCCTCGTTCAGCAGCGCCAGGTTGCGGCGGACGCCCGCCGCTTCCCGCTCCGCGCGGCGCCGCCCGGTGACGTCGGTGGCGAGGGCGGCCACGCCGATCGGCCGCCCGCTGCCGCTGTGCAGCCGGTACAGGGACACCGACCAGCGACGACGCTCGCTCTGCCCCGGCACGGGCCCCACGAGCTGGATGTCGGAGACCGGTTTTCCGCTGTCGAGGACCTGGCGCAGCGCGGCCGTCAGGCGGTCGGCCTCGCTGCGCGGCAGGAAGTCGTGCGGGGTGCGGCCGCGGTGCCAGGCGGCGGGCCGTCCGAAGGTCTGGGCGAAGCTCTCGTTGACGCGCAGGAGCGTGAGGTCCGTGCCGAAGAAGAAGAAACCCAGCGGAGATTGGCCGAAAACGGCTTCGGAGGCGGCGATGTCGGTCTCTATGGCCCGCAGTGCCCGGACGTCGACGGCGACGCAGAGCGCCGCGCGCTCCCCGTGGTCGTTCTCGGTGGGCATCACGTAGATCTCGGCGAGGCCCGGCTGCCGTTCGCCCCGCTGGTAGGGGACGATGCCGGTCCACTCCCGGCCGTCGAGGCCGCCCTCGCCGAGGAAGGGGGCCCCGGTCAGGGGCGTTCCCGGCCGGGGGCGCGCACCGGCGGGGGCGAAGATCTCCAGGGGGTCCTTGCCGACGGCGTGCCGAGCCGCTATTCCGAAGAGCTCGGCCGCGCGCTCGCTCCACTGCTCGATGCGCCCGTCGGCGCCGAGGGAGAAAGAGGCCACGCGAATGTAGTCGTAGAGGGATCCGGGCGGGCTGTTCTGCCACAGTGCCGTGACATCCGTTCCCTCCGGCGTACCGCTCGCCGTACCCGCTGGCTTTTCGCTCACGTGCCCGTCCCCTCCGGCTCATGTGCTCGCACCGGCATCAGAAGGCCGAGTATCCAGCACAGGGGCCCTTCGGAACACGGACTTCACGATCACAGCACGGTCTCGACCCGCTATGTCTCCTCACCGGGTTCCTAACCGGGCAGGCTCAGCTCGAACCACACGGTCTTGCCGGTGTTGCCCCGGCGGGTTCCCCAGCGGAGGGAGGCGCATGCCACCAATTGCAGGCCCCGCCCGCCCTCGTCGTCGGGCTCGGCGACACGTTCGGTGGGCGGATCGGGCAGCGGATCGGAGACTTCCACCAGGAGGGTGGGGCCGGCGTGCGAGTACATCCGTACGCCGATGGGCCCGCTGGCGTACCGCAGGGAGTTGGTGACCAGCTCGCTGACCAGCAGGACCGTCACATCGGTGACCGCGGTCAGCCCCCATTCCTCCAGGGTGTCGCGCACCAGGGCGCGCGCGGTCCGTACGGCACCGGGTTCGGCGGGGAAGCTCCACTCGGCGAAGCCGGGGGGCCATGCCAGGGTCCCTGCGCTGTCGCTCACGCCGACCACTTCCCAGACCGCTGCGGCCCCGTCGGGTTTGCCCGAGTAAGGGGAGAATAATCAGCACATACCCGGTCCGACGGGCCGACTATCTTCTTTGGTGGTCCCCAGTCGTCAGCTGTGACACGTATGGCGTAGCCGGTCAGCGACGTGAGCGGGGTTCACACCGGCCGGCCGGGGCGTCCGGGCCGGCCGGCGCTCCGGCGAGCAGGCGCGCGGCCGCCGCCACCGCGGGGCGGTCCTGGTCGAGCCAGTCGACCTCGTCCACCCGCTCGGGGGTGAGCCAGCGCAGTTCGTCGTGGTCCTGGAGCGGGCGGGCCTCACCGCTGAGCAGCCGCGCCGTCCACACCTGGAGCACATAGGGCGGCCGCAGGGGCCACTCCCCGCCGATCCGCTCCAGGGGCCGGACCTCCACGCCGAGCTCCTCGCGCAGCTCCCGCACCAGCGCCTGCTCGGCGCTCTCGCCGGGCTCGACCTTGCCCCCGGGGAGCTCCCAGCGGCCGGCGAGCTCCGGCGGCGCGCTGCGCCGGGCGGCCAGCAGCCGCCCCCGGTCGAACACCGCTCCGCCCACCACTACCCGCGCCGTCGTCATGACCGGCAGCTTAGGGCGTGTCTTACGAACCGGACCGGCGCGGGCCACGGCGGGCTCGCGGGGCCGCAGCTCACGTGACGGCGCGTCCGACCCGCTCGACTATGTAGTGGTGCCGGCGGCCGCTGATGCCGAGGCGGTCCACCACCTGCTCGGCCTCGGTCTTGGTGGCGTATCGCCCGACGCGGTAGCGGTTGCCGTTGTCGTCCTGGCGGATCACCAGCCAGGGCAGGATCGGTCCGCCGCTGTCAGTCATCGCCCCTGCCCTCCCGGCGGCACCCGCACCGGCGCACGCCCTTTGGCATTTCCCGGAGAAACCGCAGTCCGCATATGCCTGAGCGTACGCCCGACCTTTACGCAGCGGATACGGTTTCTTACAAAGAGGCACGCATTTGGCCACGCTGTGCTCCCTCGGGGCGCCCCGCGCCGCCTTGGGGGCCGGTGCGCTCCCGAACGCGCCGCAGGGGGCGGCCACGGCGCCGGTCCGGCACCTGTGGTCGCCCCCTGCGGGGTGTCTGCGTCCTGCGGTCACGCCTTGGAGAGCGGGGCCGCCTCGGCTTCCGCGGCGGCCTCGTCGGCCGCCTCCTGCTCCATCTCCTTCTCGACCGCCACCAGCGAGGGGTTGCGCCACGCGCTGCGCACGCCCCACACGTAGAAGACGAGGGCGATCACGGCGACCACGGCGACGTCCCAGCCGGGGGCCAGGTAGCCCTTGCCGCCGAACTCCGTGCCGCCGGCCCACGACACGAACGCCATGACCAGCAGGTAGGCGACCACCCAGGCACCGGCCAGCAGGTGCGGCTTGAGCACGGCCCACGGCTTGCGCAGTTCGTACCAGGCCCACACCGGCAGCCCGACGGCCATGATCAGGATGACCTTGCCGGTGAGCGGCCAGCGGCCCCAGTACAGGACGAGCGAGCCGAAGACCATGGCGATGGGCGCGATGACGGGCATGGCCCGCAGCTTGACCGGGCGCTTGAGGCCCGGGGATATGCGGCGCAGCGACATCACGGCGACGGGGCCGGTGATGTAGGAGATGACCGTCGCGACGGAGACGATCTCGGCGAGCGAGCCCCAGCCGCGGAAGACCGCCAGGAACATGAAGGCCACGGCGAGGTTGAGCAGCAGCGCGGGGCGCGGCACGCCGGTCTTCGGGTCGACCTTGCCGAAGACGCCCGGCAGGTGGCCGTTCTCCTGCACGCCGTGGATCATGCGCGAGGTGGTGGCGGCGTAGATCATGCCGGTGCCGGACGGGGAGATGAAGGCGTCCGCGTACAGCAGCATCGCGAGCCAGTTCAGGCCCCAGGCCAGCGAGAGGTCGGCCAGCGGGGAGTCGTAGCCGAGGTTCACCCAGCCGCCCGCCTCGGAGAGGTCGGCGGCGGGGACGGCCATCAGGAAGGCGAGCTGCAGCGCGACGTAGATGACGAGCGCGATCAGGATCGAGCCGATGACGGCCTTGGGGAGCGACTTGCCGGGATTGCGCGCCTCACCCGCCATGTTCAGCGGGGACTGGAAGCCGTTGTAGGCCCAGACGATGCCGGAGACGGCGACGGCGGTGAAGACCGCGCTCCAGCCGTTCGGGGTGAAGCCGCCGTGGTCCTTGACGTTGCTGGTGTCGAAGTGCGCCATCATCAGCGCGCCCGCGGTCAGGATCGGGACGACGACCTTGAAGACCGTGATGGCGTTGTTGGTCTTCGCGAAAAGGGTGATCGCGAACCAGTTGAGGAAGAAGTAGAAGACGAGCAGGACGCTGGCGACCGCCACTCCGGTGCCGGTCAGCTCCTTGCCGTCGTACAGGCCGTGCGCCCAGCTGAAGTCCCAGGAGCTCATGTACTGGACGGAGGCGGTGGCCTCACCGGGGATGACGGAGACGATCGCGATCCAGTTGGCCCAGGCCGCGAGGTAGCCGGCGAGCGAGCCGTGCGAGTACTGGCCGTAGCGGACCATGCCGCCGGCCTTGGGGAACATCGCCCCGAGCTCGCTGTAGGTGAGGGCGATGGTCAGCGCGACGACCGCACCGATCACCCAGGCGACGATCGCCGCGGGACCGGCGATGGCCGCGGCCCGTTCGGCGCCGAAGAGCCATCCGGAGCCGATGATCGACCCGAGGCCGACGGCCGTCAGGGCTACCGGACCGAGGGTCCGGCGGTAATTGGAGTGGGAACCCTGCTCGGTACTCAAACCCCGGATCTCCTTTGCTTTCTACTCCCTCATGGGCAGGACACAAACCGCGCCATCCTACGAGCGATTTGGACGATCACATTCCGCGAAAAGCCCTTGACCTGGGCGTATGTGAGTTTTGCAACAGAAAAACCCGCCCTGTCATAACACGACAGAGCGGGGCGAACTACGCAGTTCCTACTCGTGGGTACCGATCATCGAAGGGGGTTCCCCCGGCCGAAAGCCCTTCCTTCCGGCCGGGGTCGCGCAGTGTTCATCCAGCCGACACGACTACTTCACCGGCAGGTGATAAGCGATCCGGTAGCGCTCGGCGAGGACGACGACATCGGCCGTCTCGACCGGGCAGCCGCCGGCGAAGTACGTCCGCGAGACGACGACCACGAAATGACCCGGCACCCCACCGAGCGCCAGGACCTCCTCCGCGAGGCCGGGACGGGCGCTGACCTCCTCGGCGACGTTGTCCACGATGAGGTCGATGGCGGCCATCCGCTCGACCACGCCGCGCCCGGCCAGCGGGCCCTCCTCGGGCAGCATCACGGGCGTCCGCCCCGTGAGGGCCAGCGGCTCCCAGGAGGTGGAGAGCATCACCGGCTCACCGCCGGCGCGGAAGAGGTAGTCGGTGCGCATCGCCCGGTCGCCGGTGGCGATCCGCAGCCGGCGCGCCACACCGGCGTCCGCCGCCACCTGCTCGCTGCGCGACTCCCAGGTGCCCTTGACCCGGCTGTCGGCCTGCTCCTGGCGGAAGGGCGTGGACTCACCCGCCGTGCGGTAGCCCGTGCGGGCCAGGGCGCGCGGCACCGGCTGCTCGCGCACATAGGTACCGGAGCCGGACCGCCCCTCGACGAGCCCTTCGGCCATCAGGACCTTGCGGGCCTCCAGGGCGACGGTGTCCGAGACGCCGTACTGCTCCCGGATCCGGGCTTGCGAGGGGAGGCGGGTGTGCGGCGGGAGTTCGCCTGCGACGATCTTCTGCCGAAGATCACCGGCGACTCGGAGGTATGCGGGCTGGTCACCGAAGGCCACGGCCACTCCCAACAGGTTGACAGTCCGCAACAGCTTGGCAACCCTCTGTCGCCATCCGCAACTAAAGGCCAACGATTCGCTAGATGTAGTGAATTGCAGTTCAGGGACGCGTGACCGCCGAAACGTCCGCAAAGGCGGTGAGCATCAGTCGCCGACGCCTCCGCAATTATGCGCCGCGCGCTCACCGAGCGGTATACGACCTCATCACTCACTGTGACGACCTCCTCAAGAAAACCGCCGACGCCCGACGTGGCGGCCGTCACAGCCCGAGCGGTCTGGATCTTGCTAACGTCGCCCCAGTCACACAGTTGGATGTTCAAACCCACTCAGGTCGGCCGAATCGCCACCTCTCCGGAATGCGGCCTCGGTCCGGCTTCGCCACGGAACAGCTCATTCGAGGGGGACGCGCCATGTCGCGGAACGCAAATGATCAGGACGCCGAGCTCGCGGCGTCGCTGGACGGCGACTTCAGCAGTGAGTACGCGGACGTCAACGGCGTCCGGCTGCACTACGTGACCGGTGGCCACGGCGAGCCGCTGGTGCTGCTGCCCGGCTGGCCCGAGACCTGGTGGGAGTACCGCAAGGTCATGCCCGCCCTGGCGGCCCGCTACCGGGTGATCGCCGTGGACATCCGCGGCATGGGCGGATCGGGCAAGCCCGAGTCCGGCTTCGACAAGAAGAATATGGCCCGGGACATCCACGAGCTGGCCCGCCACCTCGGCCACGGCAAGATCAATATCGCCGGCCACGGCATCGGGGCCATGGTCGCGTTCGCCTTCGCGAACAACCACCCCGAGGCCACGGAGAAGGTGGCGATCCTCAACACCACCCACATCGACGAGAGCTACTACGACTTCCCCATGGTCCCGCGCCCCGGCGACAAGGGCCCCCACCGCTGGTGGCTCGCCTTCCACCAGGTGCGCGAACTCCCGGAGCAGCTCCTCGCCGACGGCAGGTACCGCCACCTGATCGACTACATGTTCGGCCTCAGCCTGGTGAACCCCGAGGCGATCACCTCGTACGACCGGGACGTCTACGCGCGGGCGTACTCCTCACCGGAGGCGATCCGCGCGAGCCAGAGCTGGTTCCAGGCGTACCAACAGGACATCGAGGACTTCAAGAGCTACGGCAAGGTCTCCGCGCCGATGCTGGGCCTGGCCTACGGCACGTTCTTCGAGTACATGGAGAAGGTCCTCCCCACCCAGGGCACGGACGTCCGCATGGCGGAGATCAAGGAGACCCGCAACTACTTGGTGGAGGAACAGCCGGAGGCGGTGGCACGCGAACTCCTGGCGTTCTTCGGCTGAGCGGACGGGAGCCCGGAACGCGAAAGGCCCGCCGCCCCGGCATACGGGGGCGGCGGGCCTTTCGCTGTGGCGTCAGACGTTAAAGCGGAACTCCACCACGTCCCCGTCCGCCATCACATAGTCCTTGCCCTCCATGCGCGCCTTGCCCGCCGCGCGGGCCTCCGCTACGGAGCCGGTGGCGACCAGGTCGTCGAAGGAGATCACCTCGGCCTTGATGAAGCCCTTCTGGAAGTCGGTGTGGATGACACCGGCCGCCTCGGGGGCCGTGGCGCCCTTCTTGATGGTCCAGGCGCGGGTTTCCTTCGGGCCGGCCGTCAGGTAGGTCTGCAGGCCCAGGGTGGCGAAGCCGACGCGGCCCAGGGTGGCGAGGCCCGGCTCCTCCTGGCCCATGGACTGGAGGAGCTCCAGCGCCTCGTCGTCGTCCAGCTCGATCAGCTCGGACTCGATCTTCGCGTTGAGGAAGATGGCCTCGGCCGGGGCGACCAGGGCGCGCTGCTCGTTCTTGAAGTCCTCGTCGACCAGTTCGTCCTCGTCGACGTTGAAGACGTAGAGGAACGGCTTGGTGGTCAGCAGGTGCAGCTCGTGCAGGAGGTCACCGCGCTCGGTGCCCTTGGTGATGCCCGCGGAGAACAGGGTCTGGCCGGACTCCAGGATCTCCTTCGCCGCCTCGACGGCGGCGAGGACGGCGACCTTCTCCTTCTGGAGGCGGGACTCCTTGGTCAGGCGCGGGACGGCCTTCTCCACGGACTGGAGGTCCGCGAGGATCAGCTCGGTGTTGATGGTCTCGATGTCGTCCTTGGGCGAGACCTTGCCGTCGACGTGGACGACGTTCTCGTCCTTGAAGGCGCGGATGACCTGGCAGATCGCGTCGGACTCACGGATGTTCGCGAGGAACTTGTTGCCCAGGCCCTCGCCCTCGGAGGCGCCGCGCACGATGCCGGCGATGTCGACGAAGTCGACCGTGGCCGGGAGGATCTTCTGCGAGTTGAAGATCTCGGCCAGCTTCTGCAGGCGGGGGTCGGGGACGCCGACGACGCCGACATTGGGCTCGATGGTGGCGAACGGGTAGTTGGCCGCCAGCACGTCGTTCTTGGTCAGGGCGTTGAACAGGGTCGACTTGCCGACATTCGGCAGACCGACGATTCCGATCGTGAGCGACACGTGGCGACTTCCCGTAGCGAGATTCCCGGGGGAGGTCGACGGCAGGTCGGCCGACGCCATCCCCGGGAAGGGTGTAAAGGGTCCGCGGCCCACGGCGGGCCGGTCATCCAGTCTACGGGTCCCCGCCCCGCGACCGCCCCGGGCGGACTATCAGTCGAACGCGCGCCCAAGGTGGCTCAAACGGCGTGTCCAACGACGGATTCCTCCCGGTTCTCGACCTACTTTGGTCGGGTGGAGCAACCGAGCACGCGTATCCCCCAGCGCAAGGTCCGCCGTGCGACCCCCGTGCCCAGGCCCGCCACCCCCGTGGGGCCCGGCGAGAGCGCGGCGGTCTACCGGGCCGGGCGCGCCTCCCCGCCGCTGCGGGCACTCGGCCGCGGGCCGCGGCTGACCGGGCTCGGCGCGGGGCTGCTCACCACGCTGTGGATGCTCGCCGTCGGCGCCCTGATCGACTCCATGGGCGGCTCCGGCACCGCCTACGGGGCGTTCTTCCTCTTCGCGTCGGTGATCTGCGCCCTGTGGGTGCGGCCGGCCGACCTGGTGACGGCGCCGGTGACCGCGCCCATCGCCTTCGCGGCGGGCGCGGTCCCCCTCACCGGCGGTTCCGGCGGCCTCGCCGGGCACGCCATGGGGCTGGTGACGCTGCTGTCCCTGAACGCGGGATGGCTCTACTCCGGCACCCTGCTGGCCGCCCTGGTCGCCCTGATCCGCCGGATCGCGCTGATCAAGCGGCGGGCCCGGGAGCGGACCCGGCAGCGGCGGCGGCCATCGCGGCCCCCACGATCCCCGCGTTGTTCTGAAGACGAGCGGGCACGATCTCGGCGCTGATGCCCTTGATCAGCGGCAGGAACTTCTCCGCCTTGCGGCTGACCCCGCCGCCGATCACCATCAGCTCGGGCGAGAAGAGCATCTCCACGTGCGCGAGGTACCGCTGCACCCGGCGGGCCCAGTGCTGCCAGCTCAGGTCCTCGTCCTCCTTGACCCGGGTCGAGGCGCGCTTCTCCGCGTCATGGCCGCCCAGCTCCAGATGGCCCAGCTCGGTGTTGGGCACGAGCTTGCCGTCGGTGAAGACGGCGCTGCCGATGCCCGTACCGAAGGTGAGCACGACGACGGTGCCGCGCCGCCCGCGGCCCGCGCCGAAGTACATCTCGGCCAGACCGGCGGCGTCGGCGTCGTTGAGGAGGGTCACGGGGGACCCGATCCGCTCGCCGAGCAGCCGGGAGGCGTCCTGGCCCACCCACCCCTTGTCGACATTGGCGGCCGTGCGGATCGTGCCGCCGAGGACCACGCCGGGGAACGTCACCCCGATCGGCTTCCCGGCGTGACCGAAGTGCTCCACGACCTCCCGCACACAGTCCGCGACCGCGTCCGGGGTGGCCGGGCGCGGGGTGAGAACCTTGAACCGCTCCTCGGCCGGCTCGCCCCGCTCCAGATCCACCGGTGCGCCCTTGATGCCCGATCCGCCGATGTCCACGCCGAATACGTTCATGACGACCACGCTAAGGGGTGGCACCGGCGGACACCCCTCGGACGGCCGAGGAAGCCGGGAAAACGAAGGACAGGCGGCCTCGCCTCAGGCGCCGGCCCGGCCCTCCGCCGACGGGTCCGCCGCCGACAGGTCCGCCGCCTCGGCCCGCAGGTCCCGGCGGAGCTCCTTGGGCAGCGAGAAGGTGATGGACTCCTTGGCGGCGGTGATGGTCTCGACGTCGTCGTAGCCGCGCTCGGCGAGCCACTCCAGGACGCCCTCGACGAGGATCTCCGGCACCGAGGCGCCCGACGTCACACCGACCGTGCCGACGCCTTCGAGCCACGCCTCGTCGATCTCCTCCGCGAAGTCCACGAGGTGGGCGGCGCGGGCGCCCGCGCCGAGGGCCACCTCGACGAGGCGGACGGAGTTGGAGGAGTTCTTGGAACCCACCACGATCACCAGATCGGCGTCGGCGCCCATCTGCTTGACCGCGATCTGCCGGTTCTGCGTCGCGTAGCAGATGTCGTCGCTCGGCGGGCTGATCAGCTGCGGGAAGCGGCCCTTGAGGGCGTCGACGGTCTCCATCGTCTCGTCGACGGAGAGGGTGGTCTGGGAGAGCCAGACGACCTTGGACTCGTCGCGGACCGTCACGTTCTCCACGTCACCGGGGCCGTCGACCAGGGTGATGTGGTCCGGAGCCTCGCCGCTGGTGCCGATGACCTCCTCGTGGCCCTCGTGGCCGATGAGGAGGATGTCGTAATCGTCGTCGGCGAAGCGGACGGCTTCCTTGTGGACCTTGGTGACCAGGGGGCACGTCGCGTCGATGGTCGCGAGCTTGCCGCGCCGGGCCTCCTCGTGGACGACCGGGGCGACACCGTGCGCCGAGAAGATGACGATGTTGCCCTCGGGCACCTCGGCCGTCTCCTCGACGAAGATCGCGCCCTTCTTCTCCAGGGTCTTGACCACGTACTTGTTGTGCACGATCTCGTGGCGCACGTAGACAGGGGCCCCGTACTGCTCCAGGGCCTTCTCGACGGCGATCACTGCACGGTCCACACCCGCGCAGTAGCCACGGGGGGCGGCGAGCAGGACCTTGCGGGCGGTCGTAGAAGTCATGCCGTCCATCGTACGGGCCCCGCCGCGGTGATCCCTCTTGACCGGCACGGCTGCCGGAGCTGGGGCACGATGACCGCAGAGACCCGTCTGCACCCGTTAGTTCCCACCTGATCCCGTTCCGGTTCCCACCGAGGGAGGGGCCCATGGCGACACCACCCACCGGCGGCCGGGACGCGCTGCGCCGGACGCTGTCCTTCCGGGACCTGGTGGTCTACGGCCTGCTCTTCATCGCCCCGATGGCCCCGGTCGGCATCTTCGGCACGCTCGACGCCACGTCGCACGGCGCGGTCGCCCTCGTCTACCTCGTGGCGACCGTCGCGATGGCGTTCACCGCCTTCTCGTACGCCCAGATGGTGCGCGTCGCGCCCCGGGCGGGGTCGGTCTACACCTACGCGCGGGTGGGGCTCGGGGACGGGCCGGGGTTCGTCGCCGGGTGGATGGCGATGCTCGACTACCTGCTGATCCCCGCGGTCGCCTACCTCTTCTCCGGGATCGCGATGCACGCGCTCGTGCCCGCCGTCCCGCAGTGGGTGTGGACGGCCCTCGCCGTGGTCGTCACCACCGGGCTGAACCTGTGGGGCGTGCGGACCGCCGCGGCGGTGGGCTTCCTGGTGCTGATCATGGAGATCGCCGTCCTGCTGGTCTTCGTGGTGGCCGCGTCGGTGGCCCTCGCCACGGACGGCGCCCGCCGGGGCTGGCTCTCGCCGCTGAGCGGGGAGGGCGGGTTCTCCGCGGGCGCGGTGCTCACGGCCGTGTCGGTGGCCGTGCTGTCGTATCTGGGCTTCGACGCGATCGCCGCGTTCGCGGAGGAGGCCACCGGGGGCTCGGCGCGGGTCGCCCGCGCCGTGCTCACCTGCCTGGCGGCGGCGGGGGTGCTGTTCGTCCTGCAGACGTACCTGGCGTCGCTGCTGGCCCCCATGTCACCCGCGGAGCTGGCGGCGAAGCCGGGGAGCCAGGGTTCCGCGTTCTACGACACGGTCGACGCCTCGACGGGCACCTGGCTGCACGACCTGGTGGCCGCCAGCAAGGCGATCGGTGCCGCCTTCGCCGCCCTGGCCGGGCAGGCGGCCGCGGGCCGGCTGCTGTTCGCCATGGCCCGCGACCGCCGGCTGCCCCCGCTGCTGGCCAAGGTCGACCGGGGCTCCGGGGTGCCGCGCCCGGCGCTGCTGGGCGCGGCGGCGGTCACGCTGGTGGCGGCCGTGTGGGCGGCCCGGCGGGACGACGGCCTGGACCGGCTGGTGTCGGTGGTCGACGTCGGCGCCCTGGTCGCGTTCGGGCTGCTGCACCTGTCGGTGATCAGCTGGTTCGCCGTCCGCAAGCAGGGCGGCAGGCCGCGCCCGGTGCGGCACGTGGTGGTGCCGCTGCTGGGTCTGGCCGTGGTGATCGCCGTCCTGGTGAAGGCGTCGGCCGCGGCCCAGATCGTGGGCGGGGTGTGGCTGGCGGTGGGCCTGGCCGTCCTGGGGGCGCAGACGCTGCGCCGCGTGCCTGGCTGGCGGCACCCGGTTCATCGCGGGCGGTGAGGCGATCTACGGCACCGGCACCGGCACCACCGGGCGGTGCACGCTCGGCTTCAACGTCACCAAGGGCGGCA
>NZ_JBEYZW010000054.1:0-48803 GCF_040646215.1 Streptomyces sp. NPDC046215
GCGGGGGGCTTTGCTCGGCCCCCACCCCCCCCAACCCAAACCCCGCCGGCAGGCTACGGCTGCAACCCCTTGCCCCGCAGCCACGACAGCGGCGCGACCGGCGCCCCGCCGCCCGGTCTGACCTCCATGTGCAGGTGCGGGCCCGTGACATTGCCCGTCGCGCCGACCCGGCCGATGACATCGCCCGCGTCGACCTTGCCGGAGGTGACGACCATCGACGACAGGTGGCAGAACCAGACCTCCGTCCCGTCGTCCAGCGTCAGCACGACGCGGTAGCCGTACGCGCCCGCCCACCCGGCCTGGGTGATCGTGCCGGCGCCGACCGCCTTGACGGGCGTACCGGTGGGTGCCGCGAAGTCCTGGCCCGTGTGGTTGGCGGACCACATGTTGCCGGACTGTCCGAAGCCGGCGGTCAGGGTGTACGAGCCCACGGGGAGGGCGAACGAGCCGGTGCTGCGGGAGCTCTTCCCCGACCCGGAGCCGCCGCTCTGCGCACCCGAAGCGGAACCGGAAGTCGAGGAACCGGAGGACGACGTGCCCGAGCCTTCGGCCGGCCCGTCCGCTCGGGCCCGCGCGGCGGCCTCCTTCTTCTCCGCCCGTTCCTCCGCCGCCTTCTCCCGCGCGGCCTCGGCGGCGTCGGCCGCGGCCTTCGCCTCGGCCGCCCGGTCCGCGGCGGCCTTCCGCTGGGCCGCCCCGGCCGCCGACGCCCTGGAGGCGCGCGCCTCGTCGTCGGCGGCGGTCTGCTGGTGCTCGGCCTGCTGGAGTATGCGGGCGCGGAGCGCCTCACCCGCGTTCGCGGTGCCGCGGGCCACGTCCTCGGCGGACAGGCCCGCCTGGGTCAGCGGCTGGCCGGCACCGGGCTGTGCGGCCCCGCCGGCCCGGCTGCCGGAAGCGGAGGTTCCGGGGCGGTCGGCCGTCGTGGAGCCCCCGCCGTCACCCGCGCGCTCGCCGTCACCCGCGAGGAGGGTGCCCACGCCGGGGAGCTGGGCGAGGTCGGGCATGGAGATCCGGGCCGTCGGACGGTCCTGTGCGGTCGCCATGCCGCCCGCGCCGACCGCCGCGATGACTCCGACGCCGAGGACCGCGCCGCTGCGGGCCATCGTGCCGCCGCGCTGCTTGACGACGCGGTGCCGGCCCCGCACCGGGAACGCTGAGTCCGTCGAGGGGTTCCACTCGGCGCGCCGGGACTGCCCGGTCGTGCCCGTCACCGCGGCGACCGGGGAATCCGGCAGGGCCGGGGCGTCCGTGGGGCGCGGAGCGTAAGGCCGCACGAAACCGGGCTCGTACGAGGACTCGTGGAACGGCCCGCCCGACGTCTCGTACCCATTGCCGTACCCGGTGCCGGACCCGTTCCCGGACGAGGTCTCGTGCGGTGCCCCGAACCGGGGCCCCGGCGCGGGCTCGTACAGAAACTCACGCGTCGTTTCATCGGTCGCTTCATACGAATCCCCAGGTGACGGCTCGTACGAAAACTCATACGAAGCCCCGTACGGACTCGCTTCACGGGCAGGCTCGTTGGACGCCACGGAGGCGCACTCCTTTCCTTCCTTCTCGCCTACCGGGTTAGCTGACGGGTTCGGAGCAAGGAAGGTCTCCTACGGGCCCGCGTGCGGCCCGATTCACCCCAAGGTGGTTGGTTCCCCGGTTCCCGGATGCTGCTGGTGGAGCAGGTCGTGCTGTGCCCGTGGGATTCGGCGAAGGCGCGCGGTGCCGCCTCTTACGACGGTTGTGACAACCGCGCTGCGTTATCGAACGTTAATAGACAGGCCGGGTGATTTCCAAGCCGAAAGCATGAATCCGCCGGGCTGTCGCCGAGACTTTGCAAAGAACCGCAGGTGATCGGGCGTCAGTTCGCTATTCGGCGCAATGCGCACGGTCAAGGGCGGCTACGGACGGTGCCGACGGCCTTTTGCGCGGCGGCGGTTGGTGCGGCGGTGGCGCCGGTCGCCGCCGACGAGGACGCCCCGGCGGCGGGGTGCGGGCCGTCGCCGTGACGAATCGCCAGCAGGGCCATGTCGTCCGCCGTCCGGCCGCCCGAGTGCCGGGCGACGTCCATGACCAGCACATCCAGGAGCGTCTCGGGGCTCCGGAACTGGCGTCCCGTCAGCCGGGTCCGCGGGTCGTAGAAGACTCCGTCCGCGTCCCTCGCCTCCGTGACCCCGTCCGTGAACAACAGCAGCGTCGACCCGGCGGGGAACTCCCACTCCTCCACCCGGTCCGGCCACATGCCCAGGTCCCCCATGCCCAGCGGCAGGGCGGGCACCGCGGGGTGCGCCTCGCCGATCCCACCGTCCGGGTGCAGCAGCAGGGGCGGCGGATGGCCGCGGTTGACCAGGCGCAGCACGGAGTCGTCCGGCGATATCTCGGCCAGCACGGCCGTGGTGAAGCCCTCGACCTGATCCAGGTTCGCGCGCCGCGCGCCCTCCCTCTGCAGCGCGCGCTCCAGCCGTACCGCGACCCGCTCCAGGCTGCCCTCCTGCTCAGCGGCCTCGCGGAACGCACCGAGCACCACGGCCACCGCTTCCACCGCCTCCAGCCCCTTGCCCCGAACGTCGCCCACGACCACCCGGACCCCGTAGGGCGTGTCCTGGACCCCGTAGAGATCGCCGCCGATCCGGGCGCCGGCCTGCGCCGCCACGTAGCGCGCCGCCACCCGCAGCCCGCCGATCCGGGCCGGTGGCGCCGGCAGCACGGCCCGCTGCGCCGTCTCCGCGATCCCTCGGGCGGAGGCGAGCTTCTGATCACTGTGGTGGGCGACGCGGTTGATGCCCAGCGCGAGCAGGGAGACGACCACGACGGTGAGGATCTCGCTGACGGCCTCCCCGGTGTCGGCCGTGCGCTGCCGGACCGCGAGCCCGGTGGCGGTGGCCACGGCGGCCAGGCCGGTGACGGCGGTGGCGCGCAGCGAGTGCAGGGTGGCCGCGACCAGCGGGGCGGCGGAGAGGAAGGGGGTGCCGGTGTAGTGGACGGGGGTGAGCAGGTCGAAGACGACACCGGCGACGATCAGGACCGTCGGCAGCCGCCGCCCCGTACGGACCACGGCGCGCACCCTCCGTGCGAGACGCGAATGACGCGGAAGACGCGAGTGGCGCGGGAGACGCGAGAGACCCGGCCGGCCCCTCGGCGCGCGCAGGCTCCGGCGCCGCCCCGGCCGGGACGCCCTCTCCCGGGGCCGCGCCGGCCCCTCTGGCTTCCCCACCGCGCTCTCTCCTGACCGGCCGTCCCGCACGTCACCCCATTCACCTTCGCGGGTGGGGTGCGCCGGGGCGAACGGTGCTGCGCCAAGCGGGGGAGCTCCGCACAGGACTTCGCGGGCAACTGCACGGACGACTGCGCACACGACTGTGGGGCGCACGTCGCGTGCGCCCCACAGTCAATTCTTCGTGCCTGACCCGGGCAGCGCCCCGGTCAGGCAGTACCGATCAGGCGGTACCGATCAGGCCGTGGAGGACCGGCGGCCACCGCCGGTGCCACCGCCGGCGCCGCCGCTGCGGCGCGGGCGCCCGACCGCGTTGCCGGGGCGGGTGCCACCGGCGCGGCGGGAGCCGCCACCGGCGTTGCCGCCGCCGAAGCCGCGGAAGCCGCCGCCGCCACTGCCGGAGCCACCGGCGGGCGCGCCGGAGCCGCCGCCCTCGGTGCGCGTGCGGCCGCGGCCGCCCCGGCTCCCGCGCGAGCCGCCGGACGCGCCCGAACCGGAACCCGAACCGGAACCGCGCGAGCGGGAGGACTTGCCGGCGCCCTGCGGCTGAGCCGGGGCCGGGGGCGTGATCACGACGGCGACGCCGCTGGGCTCCCGGGCACCGGTGATCCGGGCCAGCTCCGGGTCGGACGGGTACGTCTTGATGACGTTCGGGGTGATCTGGGCCGTGGCCATCATCCGGCTCATCTCACGCCGCTGCTCGGGCAGGACGAACGTGACGACCGTGCCGGACTCGCCGGCCCGGGCGGTACGGCCGCCGCGGTGCAGGTAGTCCTTGTGGTCCGTCGGCGGGTCGATGTTCACGACCAGGTCGAGACCGTCGATGTGGATGCCGCGCGCCGCGACGTTCGTGGCGACCAGCGCGGTGACCTGGTCGGTGCGGAACTGGTCCAGGGTGCGGTTGCGCTGCGGCTGGCTCTTGCCACCGTGCAGCGCGGCCGCCCGGACGCCCTCGGAGAGCAGCTTCTTCACCAGGCGGTCGGCGCCGCGCTTGGTGTCCACGAACATGATCACTCGGCCGGCGCGGGCGGCGACGCGGGTGACGGAGTCCTTCTTGTCCTGGTCTGTGACGTGGAACAGGTGGTGGTCCATCGTGGAGACCGCGCCCACGGACGCGTCGACGGAGTGCGTCACCGGGTCGGAGAGGAAGCGGCGCACGAGGCGGTCGACGTTGCGGTCGAGGGTCGCGGAGAACAGCATGCGCTGGCCGTCCGGGTCGACCTGGTCGAGCAGCTTGGTGACCTGCGGCAGGAAGCCCATGTCGGCCATCTGGTCGGCCTCGTCCAGGACCGTGATCCGCACGTCGCCGAGCTTGGCGTCACCGCGCTGGATGAGGTCGGCGAGGCGGCCGGGGGTGGCGACGAGCACCTCGGCGCCGCGCGCGAGGGTCTGCGCCTGGCGGCCGATGGACATGCCGCCGACGACCGTGGCGATCCGTAGGTTGACGGCGGTCGCGTACGGGCTGAGCGAGTCGGTGACCTGCTGGGCCAGCTCACGGGTGGGGACGAGGACCATGGCGAGCGGGCGCTTGGGCTCCGCCCGGCGGCCCGCGGTGCGGGAGAGCAGCGCCAGGCCGAAGGCCAGGGTCTTGCCGGAGCCCGTGCGGCCGCGGCCGAGGACGTCCCGGCCGGCGAGCGCGTTGGGCAGCGTCGCGGCCTGGATCGGGAACGGCTCGGTGACGCCCTCGCGGGTCAGCGTGGCGAGCAGGCCGTTCGGCATGTCCAGCGCGTCGAAGGTCTCGACGGGCGGGAGGGCCGGGGTGGTGCTGACCGGCATCTCGAACTCGCCCTGGAGCGGAGCGGCGGGGCGGCGGCCCTGGGCGGGCTGGCTCCGGCGGCCGGACTGACCGCCGCGCGAGCGGGGCGGGCGGGCGGAGCCGGCGTCGGAAGAGGTGGAGCGGGCGGAGCGAGTCATACGGGGACCTTCCCTCAATGGGGGGCACGCCCGACATGAGGACTTCGCATCGCGAGGCCGTCCGGGACGGACGGGCGGCGGAAAAGCCTGGGCGCGCTGGTGCGGGGCGACAATGGGGCCCGCACCCAGTGGTGCGGGCCCCATTGCGTGATACGTCATGCGGTGCCCGGAAAGTTCTTCAGTCCTGGGCCACGAGGGCCGGCGGGACCGTCAGAGGGACCGGGCGGGCATTCGATCGTCAGGCGGCGGTGATGTTCTCCGCCTGCAGGCCCTTCTGGCCCTGGGTGACGTCGAAGGAAACCTTCTGGCCCTCGAGGAGCTCACGGAAACCGTTCGAGGCGATGTTCGAGTAGTGGGCGAAGACGTCCGGGCCGCCGCCGTCCTGCTCGATGAAGCCGAAGCCCTTTTCCGAGTTGAACCACTTCACGGTGCCAGTAGCCATGTCTATCTCCTTGTGAATGGGATGGGCCCCACACCGGACAGACCGGCTAAAAACAAAAATGCGCCTTCGGCTACATAACCGTCAGGCGCACACGAGTTCATGGGTACCACAACTGCAACTCGAACGACCATAGCACAGGACGGCGGCCCCCGTAACCCCCTGCCCGCCGCTCTCTCCGTGCACTGCCGCCCCACGACGACCGGACGGCCCCGGCTCCGGCCCGCCCCGGCTCCGGACTGCCCCGGCTCCGGCCCGGCCCCTACAGCTCGACGCCCTGGGCCCGGGCGTGCCGGTCCGCCGCGACCTCCGCCTCCGCCTCGTCGAGATAGACCTCACAGACGAGCCTGCCGTCGGCGTTCATGTTGTGCTCCAGCTCCCACAGGCTCACCTCGCCGCCACCCGCCAGCAAGAACGCGTGCTCGTAGAACCGGCACCAGGTGGCGTCCCGCCCGGGTCCCCGGCGCCTCGGCTTGGTGATGAGCGCGATGTGGTGACCGAGCGCCCCCTGGAGGAGCTCGGCCACCACCTCGCCGGGCCCGTCCTCGTTCTCCGCGCGGCGCAGCAGGCGCCGGGCGTGATCGGGCGAGGCGTCGGAGATGTACTCCCGGCGGGGCCGGGTGGGCCCCATGGCGAGCAGCAGCTCCTCCGCCAGCCAGGCCGGCAGCTCCTCGGCCTCGCTGCCGGGCCCGATGCCGCCGCCGATGCGGTCGTGCACCCGGCGCTCCGCGCGGTCGAGGGCCTCCTCGTGGGCGTAGAGCTCGTAGAGCAGGCGGCCGTCCGCTCCGGTGTCGTGCTCCAGCTCGTACAGCAGCAGGCTGCTGCCGTCGGCGAGCAGGAAGATGTGCCGGTAGGTGTTGCAGCGCAGCGGCCGTGCCTCGTCGTTGCGCTGGCGGTACGAGCGGAGCTCGGCCTGGTGCATCAGCGCGGTGCGCAGCCGGTCGAGCACCTGCTCGTCGATGTCGAAGCCGTTCTGGGCCCGGCTCAGCAACTCCTCGACCTGTTCGGAGGGCGTGGCTCCTTCGTCGCCCCGGGGGTGCTGCTCCGTGTGCCGTGCGCGGCTGTCCCTGTCGCCGGTCCCGCCCTCACCCGCTCGCGAACTCTCCATGCCTTCCGGCCTCCCGCCCTCGCCCCGCCCACCCCGCGCACTTACCGTAGCGGCGCGAACACAGCAGTGGTGCGCGGTTTCGGCGAACTGGTCGGAGCACGCGGCCGGGCGGCACAGTGGGCGTACGACGCCCTACGCGCCCGGTATTTCTGAGTTCGCGTCAGGAGCGGGGTGGCCCTTCGGGCCATGGGCACGCGAGGGGCACGCCACGTTCACATCACCGCCGCGAAACGCCGGAGCGCCCCGCCCGGCAGGAACCGGACGGGGCGCTCGACCGCAGGTCAGAGGGGGTAACCCCGACCTGCGTCATATAGGCCGTGCGGGACTCGGAAAAGCCCTGTCCAGGCAGCGGGGGGTCAGGGGGTGTCGCGGTCTTCTTCGAGGCGTAGCCGGCCGTCGAGGATGTGGTGGGCCACGTCCAGCAGCAGCAGGTGGTGGCTGAAGGCGTGGGCCCGCATCCGGGCCAGTGCTTCATCGACACCGACGCCGCTGCGTACGGCGGCGGCACCGGCCGCCTGGTGGACCAGGGGCGGGTACCCCTGCGGGCCCGGCTCCGGTGCCGCTTGTTCCCACCCGATCAGGGCGGGGTGGGCGTCCAGGGCCAGGAGCGCGAGGACCCGGGCATAGGCATCGAGCCGGGCCCGGCTGTCGTCGCTGAGGGGGTTCGGGGTGGTGCGGTAGAGGTCCATAACGCCGACGGGAACGTCTCCGACCAGCAGGGGCACCGCGGTGACGCTGCGGATACCGAGCTCGGCGGCAGTCCTGACGAAGACGGGCCACCGCTCCGGCGGCTCACGCAGATCCATCTCCACGGTGCGCCGGAACAGGTATGCCTCGGTGCACGGGCCTTCCCCGGCCACCAGCTGGGCGTTCTCCAGCCGGTGGCTGCGCTCGTCAGCGGCGTACGCCACGCTCCTGATCCGGCCGGAGGTGATCAGGCAGACTCCGAGGCCATCGGCCCGCACATCCCCCGCGCACGCCGTGCACCCGACGGGCAGGGACACCGGGCTTCCGGCGGCACTGGCCGTATCCACGACGCGCCCCCAAGCCATGACGTTTTCCCGCGCGTCCATCACACAGCTCCTTCACCCGCCTGGACTGCCCCAGGCAGACGGCCCCGCCCGCTATTCCAGCGTACCCACGGGATGATCCTGCTGCGGGTACGAGCCACGACCTGAGGTCGGCCTGCCGCTACTGGTGCCTCTCATGTCACCCGTGCCGGCATTCCGCCCTCATGCCGAGCGCCAGCCGCCGCGTCGCCGTGAGCGGTACCGCACCTGATGGTCGAGGCTCAGTAGCCGGCCAGGAGCAGTGCGGCGTCGGTGACAGCGACGGTGAGTGCTGGGTCGAGGGCTTCGGTGCGGCGTCCGCCCGCGTCGGCGACGGGGCCGGCCGCGTCCGCCGGAGCCGCCGCCGACGGCCCTGGCAGCGCCGGCGAGGATCTGGCCGGCCTCGATGCCTTCCTGGTGGAGGTTGCGCGAGATCGCGGCGACGATCAGGGCTTTGCCGTTGTGCTCGGTACCGAGAATGACGACGGCGGGGCCTCGGTGAACGCGGGCGACCGTGTCGGCAGCCAGGCCGCGAGTTCCTCCGGGTCGTTGCCGGTGACGCGCTGGGCGACGACAGCCACGGCCGGACGGCCCAGCCTGGTCGGCGAGGAAAGCGGACTTGCTGCCGCAGTTCCTCGGCCCGCAGCTTCGACAGCTGTTCCCGGCCCGCGACGAGCGCCTGGAGTCGCTCGCGCGGGGCCTCGGGGCATCGGTGGGCCGGGCGCCGAGGAGGCCGGCGAGTTCGTTCAGCGGGGGATGTTCGGTGTCGAGGTGGTGGGGGGTGTCGGGGCCGGTACCCGGGACGCGCCCGGCAGTTGACGGAAGCACCGCCGCTCACGCGGAAGCCCGAAAGCATGGCTTCGCCCCGGCTGGAGAAGCCCAGCCGGGGCGAAAAGATGCAGGTCACCGACGGCGCGGTGACCTCATCGGGCGGTAGGCCGTGTGGGACTCGAACCCACAACCAATGGATTAAAAGTCCACTGCTCTGCCAATTGAGCTAACGGCCCGCACCCCGCAGCATAGCCCGGCCGACGGCGATATCCCGAGTCGTATACGCCGTTGTCCGTGGCGGTGGCCACAACGCAGCGGGGCCCGTACGGCACCGAAGTGCCGTACGGGCCCCAAATCACCTGCGGTGATCAGCCGTTGCGCTTCCAGCGCGGCTTGTCGTCGCGGCGGCCGAAGGAGCCGGTCGCGGTGCCACCGCCACGGTGGTCGTCACGACGGCCGGCCGGGCGGTCGCCGCCGGAGCGGTAGCCGCCGGTGGAGGGGCGGTCGTCGCGGCGGTCGCGGTTGAACGGACGGTCGCCGCCGCCGGAGCGGAAGCCGCCGCCGGTGGAGGGGCGGTCGTCACGGCGGAAGCCACCGGACGGACGGTCATCGCGACGGAAGCCACCACCCTGCGGGCGGTCATCGCGACGGTCGTCACGGCGGAAGCCACCGGAGGGACGGTCGTCACGACGGAAACCGCCACCCTGCGGGCGGTCGTCGCGGCGGAAGCCACCGGACGGACGGTCATCGCGACGGAAGCCACCGCCCTGGGGACGCTCGTCACGACGGTCGTCGCGACGGAAACCACCGGAGGGACGGTCGTCACGACGGAAACCGCCACCCTGCGGACGGTCGTCACGGCGGAAGCCACCGGACGGACGGTCATCGCGACGGAAGCCACCACCCTGCGGACGGTCATCGCGACGCTCGTCGCGACGGAAACCACCGGACGGACGGTCGTCACGACGGAAACCACCGGAGCGGTCGTCGCGGCGGTCGAAGTTGCCCCGGTCGTCGCGGCGCTCGTACGCGGGCGCGGTCTGGGCCGGCACGGACGCGGCGGCCTCGGCGGCGGCCTCCGCCTCCTTGATCTCAGTGGCGGCGGCCTCGGCGGCGGCGGCCACGGCGGCCTGCGGGTCCTCGCCGCGCTCACGGGCGGCGCGCGCCAGGAGGCGGTCGGCCTCCTCGCGGAGCTCGGTCGCGCGGCGCTGCACCTTCTCCAGCTCGCGGCCCAGGTCCTGCACGTCGCGCTCGGCCTGCTTGGCGGCGTTGGACGCCGACTCGGCCTGCACCTCGGTGAGCGAACGGGCGCCGGTGATCTTGGCGACGTCCTCGTCGAAGGCGCCGGCACCGCTGACGAGGTGGCGCGAGGCGTCGACGCCCGCGTCCTCCATCAGGCGGAAGATCTGCTTGCGCTGGTGCGGCAGGGCCAGGGAGACGACCGTGCCGGACTTGCCGGCGCGGGCCGTACGGCCGGAGCGGTGCAGGTAGTCCTTGTGGTCACCGGCCGGGTCGACGTTCAGGACCAGGTCGATGCCGTCGACGTGGATGCCGCGGGCGGCGACGTCGGTGGCGACGAGGACGTTGACGTAACCGCCCTTGAAGTCCTCCAGCACCCGGGTGCGCGCGCCCTGCGTCATGCCGCCGTGCAGCGCGTCGGCCTTCACACCGGCGTCGAGCAGCTGCTCGGCGACGCGGTCGGCGCCCAGCTGGGTGCGGACGAAGATGATCGTGCGGCCCTTGCGGGCGGCGATGGCGGCCGTGACCGGCGCCTTGTCCTTCGGCTTCACGACGAGGACGTGGTGGGTCATCGTGGTGACCGCGCCCTGGGCCGCGTCCACCTCGTGGGTGACGGGGTTGACCAGGTAGCGCTTGACGAGGGTGTCGATCTCGTTCTCCAGGGTGGCGGAGAACAGCAGGCGCTGGCCGCCGGCCGGCACCTGGTCGAGGATCTCGGTGACCTCGGGCAGGAAGCCCATGTCGGCCATCTGGTCGGCCTCGTCGAGGACGGTGACCTGGACCTTGTCGAGGGTGGCGGCACCGCGGTTGAGGATGTCGCGCAGGCGGCCCGGGGTGGCGACGAGGATGTCGACGCCGCGCTCCAGGGCGTAGATCTGGTTGCCCATCGACGTACCGCCGCAGACGACCTTCATCTTCAGGCCGAGCACGTCGCCGTACGGCTGGAGGGCGTCCGCGACCTGCATCGCGAGCTCACGGGTGGGGGTGAGGATCAGGCCGCGGGGGCGCTTCTTCTCGGTGTGGCCGCCGGCCAGCGTGGACAGCAGCGGCAGGCCGAAGGAGAGCGTCTTGCCGGAGCCGGTGCGGCCGCGGCCGAGGATGTCCTTGCCGGCCAGGGCGTCCGGGATGGTCGCGGCCTGGATCGGGAAGGGGGTGGTGACACCGTTCTGCGCGAGCTTGCGGACGATCGCGTCGTCCAGCCCGAGGTCACCGAAGGTGACCGTCGGCTCGGCCGGGGCCGCAGGGGCCTCGGGGGTCTCGACGGCGTCGGCGGTGGTGTCGGCAGCAGCCTCGACAACGATCTCGTCGTTCTCGGGCATGACGGTCTGCTCAGTGGAAATAGACATGCGAAATGCGAAACCTTCCGGAGTTTCGGCACGCGCCCAAGCTCCGTGTCGGCTTCACAAATGACCGCCTCGATGCGGTCAGCCACGGCAAGGTAAGGAACGCGCCACACGGCGCGCTTCTGTCAGGCGCCGGGCAAATGGGATCAAACGATCTACCACCATACTCACCTCCCCACGGGGAGCGCAAGTCGCCCCCGGATGGCCTGCGCCACACGCCCGGCTCACGCCCCGTCTCCGGCGGCCTGCGCCGCGCTTCCGGTGACTCACGCCGCATGGCCGGCGTGCGGCGCGGGCTGCGGGGACGGCGGGGGCGGGGAACTGGGCGGCGGCGTGGGGTCGGGCTGCGGCGCGGGGCTGCTCGGCGGCACCGGAGGCGCCTGGGAGGGGGCCGGCGGGTGCCCCGGCTGCGGGGCGGTGCCGGGCCCCCCGCCCGGCGGCTTCGGCTTGGCCCCCGGCTTGCCGGGCCGCGCGGCCCCCGGGGACGCCGCGGGCTCCCCGGAGGGCGAGGCGGAGGACGACGCGGCCGCCGCCCCCTTGGCCGCCGGGCTGCCGCTCGCGCCCCGCGCCGCCTTGGCGTCCGCCCGGCCGGGGATCCGGCCACCGCCCGGCGCCCGCAGCCCGCCGTCCGGCTCCGGCCCGGCCTCGCGCTGCTTGCCCGAGCCCGGTGACGGCGCCGGCCGCTCGGGATCGCTCACGCTCATGCACCCCCCGAGCGCCAGGGCCGCGACGGCCACGGCCGCGATCCGGGTGACGGCTGCGTGAGCTGAGGTGGGGCGCATGGACGGGACCGCCTTCGGATCGCATGGGACAGGCTTCCTGCCCAACTGGCCCCGCCCCACCCAGGACACGCGCGGCACGCCCTCACCCCCGCCGGACCCCTGCCCCGGCGCTCGCCCGCGGCGGGCGGCTCAGCCGTAGCCCAGGGCGTGCAGCCGCTCGTCGTCGATGCCGAAGTGGTGCGCCACCTCGTGAACAACCGTCACTTCGGTCTCGTGCACCGCCTCTTCCCGGGTGGTGCACATCCGCAGCGTGGGCCCCCGGTAGATCGTGATCCGGTCCGGCAGCACCCCGGCGTACCACTCGCCGCGCTCGGTCAGCGGCGTCCCCTCGTAGAGGCCGAGCAGCTCGGGGTCGTCCTGCGGCGGCTCGTCCTCCACGAACACGGCGACGTTGTCCATCAGCCGCGTCAGTTCCTGCGGGATCCGGTCCAGGGCCTCGGCGACCAGTTCCTCGAACGCCTCGCGCGTCATCTCCAGCACGCTCGCCATTGTCCGGCACGGCCGCGCCGGGCGCCCCACCTCGGCGACGGCTTTCCCGGCCGTCCCCGATCTTCGGGCGGCCTTCCTTCCCAAGGTCCGCCCCAGGGCCTCCCGGGGCCACCCGAGACCACCCGAGGCCGGCCTGGACCCCCGGGGATGCCCCGCGTACGACCCGCCCGCCGGGCCGCCGGGAAACCGTTTTGGCGTTACCTCCCCGCATCCCATATGCTTCTCACGTCCCCGAGGCGCCGCGAGGCGCCCAGGTGGGCCATCAGCCCTCATCGTCTAGTGGCCCAGGACGCCGCCCTTTCAAGGCGGTAGCACGGGTTCGAATCCCGTTGGGGGCACGCTTTACCGTGTGCGAGACTAGTGCTCGCACATAAGCAAGGTCCTGTGGAGCAGTTTGGAGTGCTCGCCACCCTGTCAAGGTGGAGGCCGCGGGTTCAAATCCCGTCAGGACCGCTGCGATCCCTCGTGGGTCGCGTGGCTGGGTAGCTCAGTTGGTACGAGCGTCCGCCTGAAAAGCGGAAGGTCGCCGGTTCGACCCCGGCCCCAGCCACCGTGACGGAAGGCCCCGATCCTCTTGGATCGGGGCCTTCCGCGTTGCCGCGCGGGACTCAGGAGCCCACCGGCCGCCCACCCGGATGGCGGTGGCGCCAGATCCAGAAGACCGCCGAGGACACCAGGGCCCATCCGGCGAGCACCAGGAACGGGAAGGCGTGCTGGTGCCCGCCGAAGTAGACGGCCGTGTGCTGGGCGTTCACGGACGCGCCCGGCGGCAGCCAGCGGCCGATGTGGCCGAGCAGCGAGGGCAGCATCTGCCAGGAGACGGCGCCGCCGGAGGACGGGTTGCCCAGCAGCACCATCAGCCCCCAGGTGGGGATCATGGCCCAGCGGCCGATGAGGGTGTTGAACATCGAGAAGACCATCCCCGACGCGAACATCGTCAGCGCCAGGATTCCCCAGGACTCGGCGAAGGGCAGCCGCAGCGCGCCCAGCAGCCAGTCCGCCACCGCGACGATCGTGAAGCCGCCGAGCACCGCGTAGCCGGCCGTGAACGCGATGCGCTCGGCCGGGTTCAGCGCCCGCGCGTGCACGCTGAGCTGGATGGCGCCGACGAAGCCGATGATGACCGCGGCGAGGGAGATATAGAACAGCGCGAGCCCGTGCGGGTCCCCCTCCTGGAGCGGCTTGATGTCCCGGACGGTGACCGGGACGCCGGTCTCCTTGCCCACGGCGGGTCCGGCCTGGGCGATCACCTGGGCCGTCTGGGCCCCGGCCGCGCCCACCACGTCCAGCCCGACGCCGGGCTTCGGACCGTCGCCCACCCGCAGCACGGCGAAGACCCGCTGGTCGTCGACGGCCTCCCGGGCGTGTGCGTACGTGTCGTAGTCGTGCAGCTCCAGCGAGGCGTTGAGGGCCTTCTCCATGCCCTCGATGAATTCCCGGCCCCGGGCGTCGTCCCGCGCGCCGACGACGGCAGTGGGGATGTGGTGGGGGGTGGGGTTGGCCATCGTGTAGGTGTACGAGCCGGCGAAGAGGCCCGCGGCGGCGGCGAGGATGAACATCAGGACGGTCGCCGGCAGGAAGGGCGAGTCCTTGAACGCGGCCCAGCCCCGGCGGCGGCCCTCGGTGGTGTCTTTCTGCTCAGGCGTTTTCTGTCGATCATCGGACATGATGCCAACCTAAATCACCTTTACGGGACAAACCCCTCCACGGGTGGGCGACAAATCATTCGTCAGTCTTTTCCGCGGGGTGAGATCCTGGACTCCGTATGTCCAGTCAGCCTGCCCCCGCCCTGCCCGCCCTCCTGGAGCGGCTCCCCGAGCTCATGCTGCGCGATCAGCAGCGGCTGGGCCGCCGACTCGACGGTGCGCGCCGCATCCGCAAACCCGAGGCCCGTTCGGCCGTCCTGGCCGAGATCGCGTCCGACGTCGACGCCGCCGAGCTGCGCGTCTCGGCGCGCCGCGCCGCCGTGCCCGCGATCACCTACCCCGAACAGCTGCCGGTCAGCCAGAAGAAGGACGACATCCTCGCGGCGATCCGCGACCACCAGGTCGTGATCGTCGCCGGTGAGACCGGCTCCGGAAAGACGACGCAGATCCCCAAGATCTGCCTGGAGCTCGGCCGGGGCGTGCGCGGCCTCATCGGCCACACCCAGCCGCGCCGGATCGCCGCCCGCACGGTCGCCGAGCGGGTGGCCGAGGAGCTGCGGACCCCGCTCGGCGAGGCCGTCGGCTGGAAGGTCCGCTTCACCGACCAGGTCGGCGGCGACACGCTCGTCAAGCTGATGACGGACGGCATCCTGCTCGCCGAGCTGCAGACCGACCGCGAACTGCGCCAGTACGACACGATCATCATCGACGAGGCCCACGAGCGCAGCCTCAACATCGACTTCATCCTGGGCTACCTGGCCCAGCTGCTGCCCCGCCGCCCCGACCTCAAGGTCGTCATCACCTCGGCGACGATCGACCCGGAGCGCTTCTCCCGGCACTTCGGCGACGCCCCGATCATCGAGGTCAGCGGGCGGACGTACCCGGTGGAGGTGCGGTACCGGCCGCTGCTGGAGGAGGATTCCGAGGACACCGACCGCGATCAGGTCACCGCGATCTGTGACGCGGTGGAGGAGCTCCAGCGCGAGGGCGACGGCGACATACTCGTCTTCCTCTCCGGCGAGCGGGAGATCCGCGACACCGCGGAGGCGCTGGAGAAGAAGTTCGTCCGCGGCGGCGCCGTCGGGCGGACCACCGAGATCCTGCCGCTGTACGCGCGGCTCTCGCACGCCGAGCAGCACCGGGTCTTCCAGCGGCACTCCGGCCGCCGGGTCGTGCTCGCGACGAACGTCGCGGAGACCTCCCTGACCGTGCCGGGCATCCGCTACGTGATCGACCCCGGCTTCGCCCGGATCTCCCGCTACAGCCACCGCACCAAGGTCCAGCGGCTGCCGATCGAGCCGGTCTCGCAGGCCAGCGCCAACCAGCGCAAGGGCCGCTGCGGCCGCACCAGCGACGGCATCTGCATCCGGCTGTACTCGGAGGACGACTTCCTGACCCGTCCGGAGTTCACGGACGCCGAGATCCTCCGGACGAACCTGGCGTCCGTCATCCTCCAGATGACCGCGGCCGGCCTCGGTGACATCGAGAAGTTCCCCTTCATCGACCCGCCGGACCGCCGCAACATCAAGGACGGCGTCGACCTCCTCCACGAGCTGGGGGCGATCGACCCGAAGCAGAAGGACGCGAAGAAGCGGCTCACCCCGCTGGGCCGCAAGCTCTCGCAGCTCCCGGTGGATCCCCGGCTGGCCCGGATGGTGCTGGAGGCCGACCGCAACGGCTGCGTCCGCGAGGTCATGGTGATCGCGGCCGCGCTCTCCATCCAGGACCCGCGCGAGCGGCCCTCGGAGAAGCAGGCGCAGGCCGATCAGCAGCACGCCCGGTTCAAGGACGAGACGAGCGACTTCCTCTCCTTCCTGAACATGTGGCGCTATGTGCGGGAGCAGCAGAAGGCGCTGTCCTCGTCGGCCTTCCGGCGGATGTGCAAGTCGGAGTTCCTCAATTACCTGCGCATACGCGAGTGGCAGGACATCTACTCGCAGCTGCGGACGGTCGCCAAGCAGATGGGCGTCCAGCTGTCGGAGGAGGACGCTCCCGAGGACCGCGTGCACCAGTCGCTGCTGGCGGGTCTGCTCTCGCACATCGGGCTGAAGGACACGGAGAAGAACGAGTACCTGGGGGCGCGGAGCGCGAAGTTCGCGATCTTCCCGGGGTCGGCGCTCTTCAAGAAGCAGCCGCGCTGGATCATGTCGGCGGAGCTGGTGGAGACCTCCCGGCTGTGGGCGCGGGTCAACGCCAAGGTCGAGCCGGAGTGGGTCGAGCCGCTCGCCGAGCACCTGGTGAAGCGGACGTACAGCGAGCCGCACTGGGAGCAGAAGCAGGCGGCCGTGATGGCCTACGAGCGGGTGACGCTGTACGGCGTGCCGATCGTGGCGCAGCGGAAGGTCAATTACGGGAGGATCGATCCGGAGACCAGCCGGGAGCTGTTCATTCGCAACGCCCTGGTCGAGGGTGACTGGCGGACGCACCACCAGTTCTTCCAGGACAACCGCAAGCTCCTGGGCGAGGTCGAGGAGCTGGAGCACCGGGCCCGCCGCCGGGACATCCTGGTGGACGACGAGACGCTCTTCGACTTCTACGACCAGCGGCTGCCCGAGCACGTGGTGTCGGGGGCGCATTTCGACTCGTGGTGGAAGCACAAGCGCCGTGAGGAGCCGGAGCTGCTCAATTTCGAGCACTCCATGCTCATCAACGAGAACGCCGAGGCGGTCACCAAGGACGACTACCCGGACTCCTGGCGGCAGGGCCGGCTGAAGTTCAAGGTGACGTACCAGTTCGAGCCGGGCGCGGACGCGGACGGGGTGACCGTCCACATCCCGCTCCAGGTGCTCAACCAGGTGACGTCCGAGGGCTTCGACTGGCAGATTCCCGGGCTGCGGGAAGAGGTGGTCACCGAGCTGATCCGGTCGCTGCCCAAGCCCATCCGGCGCAATTACGTGCCGGCGCCGAACTACGCGAAGGCGTTCCTGGAGCGGGCGGTGCCGCTGCAGGAGCCGCTGGCGGCCACGCTGACGCGGGAGCTCCAGCGGATGGTGGGCGTGCGGATGGAGCCGGAGGACTTCGACTTCGGCAAGGTCCCCGAGCACCTGAAGATCACCTTCCGGATCGTGGACGAGCGCAAGCGCAAGATCGCGGAGGACAAGGACCTCGAAGCGCTGCGGATCAGGCTCAAGCCGAAGACGCAGGCCGCGATCACCAAGGCGTTCGAGCAGGCGTCGGAGTCCGCGGGCGAGGGCTCCGGGCCGCGCGGCCCGGAGCAGCGCTCCGGGCTCACCGGGTGGACGATCGGATCGCTCCCGCGCACCTTCGAGACCCGCCGGGCGGGGCAGCCGGTCAAGGCGTACCCGGCGCTGGTGGACGAGGGCAGCTCGGTCGCGGTGCGGCTCTTCGACACCGAGGCGGAGCAGCGCGAGGCCATGTGGCGCGGCACCCGCCGCCTCATCCTGCTCAACCTTCCCTCCAACCCCGCGAAGTTCGCCCAGGACAAGCTCAGCAACCAGCAGAAGCTCGCCCTGTCGCGGAACCCCCACGGGTCCATCCCGGCGCTCTTCGAGGACTGCGTCTCCGGTGCCGCCGACAAGCTGATCGCGGCGCGCGGCGGGCCCGTGTGGGACGAAGAATCCTTCCGCAAGCTCTTCGACGCGGTTCGGGCCGACATCGTCGACGCGACGCTGGACACCATCCGCAAGGTCCAGGAGGTGCTGGCCGCCTGGCAGGCGTGCGAGCGCCGGCTGAAGGCCACGACCTCGATGGTGCTCGTCCCCTCCCTGACGGACATCAAGGAGCAGCTGGCCTCGCTGATCAGGCCCGGCTTCGTCACCGCGCACGGGGTGCGCCGGCTGCCGGACCTCCTGCGGTACCTGGTGGCCGTCGACCGGCGCCTGACGCAGCTGCCCACCAACGCCGAGCGGGACCGCTCCCGGATGGCGAAGGTGAAGGAGATGCAGGACGAGCACGCCTGGCTACTGGAGCAGTTCCCCAAGGGACGGCCGGTTCCCCAGGAGGCGCTGGACATCCGCTGGATGATCGAGGAGCTGCGGGTGAGCTACTTCGCCCACGCGCTGGGGACGGCCCATCCGGTGTCGGACAAGCGGATCGTGAAGGCCATCGACCAGTTGGTGCCGTAGCCTGCGGCGGGCCTGTTCGTTTGCCGCCTGCGGCGGCGAGCGCCGGACGGGCTGATGTGGCTGAGCTGGTCGAAGCCGGCGGGCGCGGGTTCGACTGCACCCCCTGACCTGCTGTAGAGTCTTGTTTCGCAGCCCCACGGAAGTGGGAAAGCGAAGCAAGGTCCTGTGGAGCAGTTTGGAGTGCTCGCCACCCTGTCAAGGTGGAGGCCGCGGGTTCAAATCCCGTCAGGACCGCATAGATTGAAGGCCCGGATCCCTTTCGAGGGATCCGGGCCTTTTTCATGTCCGCCCGCGTCCGTCTGCGTCAGTCTGTGTTCGCCTGTGTCGGCGACCTTGACGGGGACACGTGCCAGGGGTACCCAGACAGTGGAGGTGTTGCGCTCCATGACGACGACCACCCGGACCGAGCGGAAGCGGGCCGAGAGCATCCGGCACGAGACGAGGGCCCTGCTGCGCGCCCACCTCTCGGCGGCCTCGGGCTACCGCCACCTGACCCGACACTGCGCGGTGTGCCACCGCCTCCTGAGGCTGGCCCAGGAGGCCGCCGTGCGGCCCCCGGGGGACCCGGAGGCCGGCCGGGACGAAAGTCCCCCCGCCCGGTGACCAACGGCCGCTGCTCCCGCGGCAGTCGGGTGCCAGGCTGGAGAGTGCCGCGGAGGCATGACTTCCCTACCGTATGCACACAGCGAGTGACAAGCAGGTTGCGCTGTGATGGGAGTCACCGAAAGAGTTTCCCGAGTGATGGAACTTACCCCCTTCCTACAACGGGTCAATTTAATATGTGCAATTGCACTCTGCCCGAAAGGGCGCGGCGGGGACGCCGGGCCGTCCGGCCGGCTGCTGCCGTTCAGGGCCGCCCGAGGCCGATCGGGGCCGTTCGGGCATAAAAAGATCGCGCTGGACCCGGCGGAGTCCAGCGCGATCGACGACTGACCCAAGTCGGTGGGCACGGAACCTGTTGGGGCAGGCCCCCTGTCGCTTGTAGCCAGGGTGGAGCTTTGGGGGTGGGCGTCAGTTCCGGGTTGGGGGCCCCGGGAACGCCCGGTTGAGCGCTATGCGGTTGTTATGCCTCGCTACGCTGCTGCGGGATGCCCGCCAGCAGGGCGCGGACCTCCGCTTCGCGGTAACGGCGGTGTCCTCCGAGCGTGCGGATGGACGTGAGCTTGCCAGCCTTGGCCCAGCGGGTGACCGTCTTGGGGTCCACGCGGAACATCGTGGCAACCTCAGCCGGGGTCAGCAGCGGCTCGGCATCAGGGGTGCGAGCGGTCATGAGCGGCCTCCTCGGGAGAACCGGACTTGGAGTCGGTTCTTTCCTCTAAATTCTGCACCTTGACCCACGTTGCCCGAAATGGCGGACGCGGGCCGAGTCGGTTATAGGACGAACGGCTTGTCCTCGGCACTACAACTACACCATCCGTCCAGCCACGTCGGCCAAACCGATGGAATTGCCCTCTCAGGTGTTCAACCTCGACGGAACCCGATGGACCATGCCATAGCGGACAGTCACGCCGCCGTGACGATCAGTCACAGCGGGATCAGGGGTCCCCAGACCCGTCGAAGAGTGCAATACCGATCTATCCACCCTTAGTTGGACGGAAGGAGTCCTTCCCGGACTCCTTGTCCTATTTTGCCACGAGGGTGGGCGATGGGCGCAAGACCTGACGTAAGTGCGTTAGGTCACGGTTGCCGCAATGGCCCGGATCGGGACCTAGGTCCTGTCACCTCCGCCACAGGGACCCCGTTCAACACGCAAACCCCGTTATGGGACTTCAGTTCGCATACTGGCGGTTCCGCACGGCGGTCCAACGTTCCGTCAACCGCTCGTACGCCTCGCCGGCCCGGACGCCGTCGCCCTCGCGCAGCGCGGCCAGTCCCTCCGCCGTGTCGCCGGCGGAATGGTCCTCGGCGAGATCCGCCTCGGGCACCATGTGCACCAGACCGCCGTAGTCCAGCTCCACCAGGGAGCGCGGATGGAACTCCTCCAGCCACCGGCCCACGTCCACCAGGCCGTCGATCAGCGGCCCCTCGTCGATCGCGTCCTTCAGCGTGCGCAGCCCCCGCGCCACCCGCCGCCGCGCCTGCACCATCGGGGTGCGGTAGCGCAGGACGAGCTGCTCGCCGCCCAGCGGCTGGGGGTCGGCGGCCTTGCCGTACTCGCGCTCCTCGTCGGAGAAGAGGACGAACCAGCGCAGCGGGACCTGCCAGGTCGCCGTGCGGATCCACGGGCGGGCGTCGGGGTTGCGCTCCTGCCACAGCTCGTAGTCGGCCTCCGCCTGGCGGCGCACCACCGGGGGCAGCGCCGCGTCGAGGACGGGCGCGGGCAGGCTCTCGGCCAGCGCTTCCAGGGCGAGCCAGCCGCGCAGCCGGGTCCGCCAGGGGCAGACGCACAC
The DNA here is from genome assembly GCF_040646215.1 of Streptomyces sp. NPDC046215. Classification (NCBI taxonomy): domain Bacteria; kingdom Bacillati; phylum Actinomycetota; class Actinomycetes; order Kitasatosporales; family Streptomycetaceae; genus Streptomyces; species Streptomyces sp. NPDC046215. The sequence goes on from NZ_JBEYZW010000054.1 coordinate 20,455, forward strand.
CACGCCGTCCACGACCGCGACGAAGGCGTCACCGCTCTCGTGCACCGGGACCGGCACCGGCGGCGTGGGCAGCAGGTCGGCGAGCGAGCGGCGGAGCTCCTCCTGGACGCCGGGGAGGCGCTCACGGCGGGCGTAGCGGGTCCAGTAGCCGCGTTCCGGTTCGGGGAAGGCGGCCAGGGGCTCATAGACCCGTAGATACGCCGCGTACGGGACAGTCACCGATGACGCCGATCCCACGCTCGCTCCCTCAAAACGGAGGACACCCCGGGGAGTTGTCACCCCCTCCCCTTACTGTCCAAATCGTCCCATGGCGTCGCACCTCGGGAGAGTGATCCTCGGCACCACACCGATCCACCGGGCCGGCAGGTCTTACCCTCTTGCCAACCGGCCCTCCACCACCCCCGGAGGGCGACCTCCGCGACCTATGGAGTCACCACCGTGACTGACGTACGTCCCACCGACGACGCTGACGGCGTGCTGCACACCTTGTTCCGATCGGACCAGGGCGGCCACGAGCAGGTCGTGCTCTGCCAGGACCGCGAGAGCGGCCTCAAGGCCGTCATCGCCATCCACTCCTCCGCCCTGGGCCCGGCCCTCGGCGGCACCCGCTTCTACCCGTACGCCTCCGAGGAGGCCGCGGTGCGCGACGCGCTCAACCTTTCGCGCGGCATGTCGTACAAGAACGCCCTGGCGGGGCTCGATCACGGTGGCGGAAAGGCCGTGATCATCGGTAACCCCGATGAGATCAAGAGCGAGCAACTGCTGCTCGCGTACGGTCGTTTCGTGGCCTCTCTGGGCGGGCGCTATGTCACCGCGTGCGACGTCGGCACGTACGTGCAGGACATGGACGTCGTCGCCCGGGAGAACCGCTGGACCACCGGCCGCTCGCCCGAGCACGGCGGCGCGGGCGACTCCTCGGTCCTCACCGCCTTCGGCGTCTTCCAGGGCATGCGCGCCGCCGCGCAGACCCAGTGGGGCGAGCCGACCCTGCGCGGGCGCCGGGTCGGCGTCGCGGGGGTCGGGAAGGTCGGCCACCACCTCGTCGAGCACCTGGTCGAGGACGGCGCGGAGGTCGTGATCACCGATGTGCGCACCGAGGCGGTGGAGCGGATCATCGCCCGGCACCCCCAGGTGACCTCGGTGACCGACGCGGACGTGCTGATCCGCACCCCGCTGGACGTCTACGCGCCGTGCGCCCTCGGCGGGGCCCTCCACGACGAGAGCGTGGCCGCCCTCACCGCGACGGTCGTCTGCGGCGCGGCCAACAACCAGCTCGCGCACCCCGGTGTCGAGAAGGACCTGGCCGAGCGCGGCATCCTCTACGCCCCGGACTACGTGGTGAACGCGGGCGGCGTGATCCAGGTCGCCGACGAGCTGCACGGCTTCGACTTCGACCGGGCCAAGGCCAAGGCGACTCAGATCTTCGACACGACGCTGGCCATATTCGACCGTGCCAAGGCCGACGGCATCCCGCCGGCCGCCGCGGCCGACCGGATCGCCGAGCAGCGCATGGCGGAGGCCAGAGCCGCGGCGGCCCGTCCGGCCGACTGACCCGGCGGCGGCCCGGCCCGGGCGTGCCGCACGCGCCGTGGGCCCGGTCGTACGCTCGGTATCCGCACAGCGGTCTCTACAGGACCGCCACGGCGGGTGGTGAGGGAGAGATCGCTCACCACCCGTCGGCGGGTCGGCGCTCAAGACACGTTAAAATCGCAGCTGACCAGCGGGGACGGGGCTCTTCGCGGGTTGTGCTGCGTGCCACGTCATGCGGGCGACGTACCGTATGGGCGCGGAAGCAGGTACCGTTGAAGCCCTACAGGCCGGACACCTCCCCGAGGGTCCGCTCTGACTCATGAACGTGAACGCGTGTCAAGACTCTGGGGCCGTCGAGCCCCGTCACTGAGGGGGTCGAGCCATGGGGCGCGGCCGGGCCAAGGCCAAGCAGACAAAGGTCGCCCGCCAGCTGAAGTACAACAGCGGCGGGACCGACCTCTCACGTCTGGCCAATGAGCTGGGCGCATCGCCGACGACGAAGCAGCCGCCGAACAGCGAGCCGCTCGACAAGGACGATGAGCTGGACGACGATCCGTACGCTCAGTACGCCGATCGTTACAACGATGAGGACGAGGACGACCAAGCGTCCGACCACTCCTCGACATATCGTCGCCGCGCTTGACGCCGTAACTCCCACCGACCCGGTCCAGGGCCCCGCCCCGGACCGGGTTCTGTGCTGCCCGGAGGCGCTCAGCCGGCGTGGTGGTCACCGGTCAACGTCACGGCCTCGGCGCGGTCGCCGCGCTCGGTGATCTCACCCGCGACCCAGGAGTCCACGCCCCGGTCGGCGAGGGTCGCCAGCGCCACGTCCACGGATTCCTGCGGCACGACCGCGATCATGCCGACGCCCATGTTGAGCGTCTTCTCCAGCTCCGTCCGCTCGACGCCGCCCAGCCGGCCGACCAGGTCGAAGACCGCGTCCGGGGTCCAGGTCGAGCGGTCGACGCTCGCGTGCAGCCCGGCCGGCATGACCCGGGCCAGGTTGTTGGCGAGCCCGCCGCCGGTGATGTGCGAGAAGGCGTGCACCTCGGCCGTCCGGGTGAGCGCCAGACAGTCCAGCGAGTAGATCTTGGTGGGCTCCAGCAGCTCCTCGCCGAGGGTGCGGCCGAACTCCGGAACGTCCCGGTCCAGCGCCCAGCCGGCCCGGTCGAAGAGCACATGGCGGACCAGCGAGTACCCGTTCGAGTGAAGTCCGGACGAGGCCATCGCGATGACCGCGTCCCCCGCGCGGATGCGCTCCGCGCCCAGCACCCGGTCGGCCTCGACCACGCCCGTGCCGGCCCCGGCCACGTCGAAGTCGTCCGCGCCGAGCAGCCCCGGGTGCTCGGCGGTCTCACCGCCGACCAGGGCGCAGCCGGCCAGGACGCAGCCCTCGGCGATGCCCTTGACGATGGCGGCGACCCGCTCGGGGTGGACCTTGCCGACACAGATGTAATCGGTCATGAACAGCGGCTCGGCGCCGCAGACCACGAGGTCGTCCACGACCATGCCGACCAGGTCGTGGCCGATGGTGTCGTAGACCCCCATCCGGCGGGCGATGTCGACCTTCGTGCCGACGCCGTCCGTGGCGGAGGCCAGCAGCGGGCGCTCGTAGCGCTTGAGCGCGCTCGCGTCGAAGAGCCCGGCGAAGCCGCCGAGGCCGCCGACGACCTCCGGACGGGTGGCCTTCTTCACCCACTTCTTCATGAGCTCGACGGCGAGATCGCCGGCTTCGATGTCGACGCCCGCGCTTGCGTAGCTGGCACCTGTGGTCTCAGACATGTGTTTGAGATCTTTCGTGTCGTTCGGTACTACGGGAAGCGATTACGGGCGGCGGAGCGCGTCGGCGGCGTCCGTGCCGCCGGCCAGCTCGGTCTCCAGCAGCTGCTTGCCCAGCAGCTCGGGGTCGGGCAGCGGCATGGGGTACTCGCCGTCGAAGCAGGCACGGCACAGGTTCGGCTTGGCGATGGTGGTCGCCTCGATCATGCCGTCGATGGAGATGTACGCGAGCGAGTCCGCGCCCAGCGACTTGCCGATCTCCTCGACCGACATGCCGTTGGCGATCAGCTCGGCGCGGGTGGCGAAGTCGATGCCGAAGAAGCAGGGCCACTTCACGGGCGGGGAGGAGATCCGGATGTGGACCTCGGCCGCGCCGGCCTCGCGGAGCATCCGCACGAGGGCGCGCTGGGTGTTGCCGCGGACGATGGAGTCGTCCACGACGACCAGGCGCTTGCCCTGGATGACGTCCTTGAGGGGGTTGAGCTTGAGACGGATGCCCAGCTGGCGGATGGTCTGGCTCGGCTGGATGAACGTCCGGCCGACGTAGGCGTTCTTCACCAGGCCGGTGCCGTAGGGGATGCCGCTGGCCTCCGCGTAGCCGACGGCGGCCGGGGTGCCGGACTCCGGGGTCGGTATCACCAGGTCGGCCTCGACGGGGGCCTCGGCGGCGAGCTTGCGGCCCATCTCCACACGGGAGAGGTAGACGTTGCGGCCGGCGATGTCGGTGTCGGGGCGGGCCAGGTAGACGTACTCGAAGACGCAGCCCTTGGGCCTCGCCTCGGCGAAGCGGGAGGTCCGCAAGCCGTTCTCGTCGATGGCGATCAGCTCGCCGGGCTCGATCTCCCGGACGAAGGAGGCGCCGCAGATGTCCAGGGCGGCGGTCTCGGAGGCCACCACCCAGCCGCGCTCCAGCCGGCCGAGGACCAGCGGGCGGATGCCCTGGGGGTCCCGGGCGGCGTAGAGGGTGTGCTCGTCCATGAAGACGAGGGAGAAGGCGCCCTGGACGTCGGGGAGGACCTTGGTGGCCGCCGCCTCGATCGCGAGGGGCTTGCCGTCCTCGTCGGTCTGGCCCGCGAGCAGGGCCGTGACGAGGTCGGTGTCGTTGGTCGCCGCGACCTGGGTGGCCCGGCCGTTCTCCCGGGGGAGGGCGGCGACCATCTCGGCCAGCTCGGCGGTGTTGACCAGGTTGCCGTTGTGGCCCAGGGCGATCGAGCCGTTGGCCGTCGCCCGGAAGGTCGGCTGCGCGTTCTCCCACACCGAGGCTCCGGTGGTGGAGTAGCGGGCGTGACCGACCGCGATGTGGCCCTGGAGAGAGCTGAGGGAGGTTTCGTCGAAGACCTGGGAGACCAGTCCCATGTCCTTGAAAACGAGGATCTGGGAGCCGTTGCTCACCGCGATGCCCGCGGACTCCTGTCCACGGTGCTGCAGCGCATACAGCCCGAAATAGGTGAGTTTGGCGACCTCTTCACCCGGAGCCCAGACACCGAAGACGCCGCAAGCGTCCTGGGGGCCCTTCTCACCGGGGAGCAGGTCGTGGTTGAGTCGTCCGTCACCACGAGGCACATCTCCGAGTCTATTGCAGGAATGAGGTTCATCCGAACCGGGGACGGCGCGAATGCCTCACACCACGGACAGCCACTCGGCGGGCACAGCGGATCACCTTCTACCGGCTTTTCCGGTGTTTCTCCGTGGCTTTTGCTCGCTTTCCCGGAGTTTTCCGGGCGAGGTGCTCCCGGGGCCTTTCGGAAAGCGCTGATCAGCCCAGCAGGGGAAGCTCTGCGGAAAGGTCCGCGCGCTCTCCGCTCGCGGTGACGGAACCCTCTTCGACGGCCCCGGCCCAGCCCTGCCGGCCGGTGGCGAGACGGAGCCAGGTGAGGGCGTCGGTCTCGACCACGTTGGGCGGGGTGCCGCGGGTGTGCCGGGGGCCCGCGACGCACTGGACCACCGCGAACGGCGGGATCCGGACCTCCACCGAACCGCCCGGCGTCTTGGCCGCGAGCGCGTCGGCCAGCACCCGGACAGCGGTGGCCAGAACCTGCCGGTCGAACGGGATCGCGACGCCCAGCGCGGCCGCCAGGTCGTCGGTGTGCACGGCGAGTTCGACACATCGGGTGACCAGGATGTCGTCCAGCCGGATCGCCCCGACCCGGGCCGCGAGCAGCCGTTCGCCGGGGGCCGGGACGACGGTCCGCGCGAAGCGCTCCGCGACCGGTCCGTAGAGCTCGGCCGGCGCGGAACGGGCGGCGAGCTCGTGCGTGATCTCGTCCATCCGCCCGGCCAGGGCCGCCGTGGCGAACGGCCATTGCGCGAGGGTGACTTCCTGCCGGGCGGGGGCGGGCTCCGCCAGGGTGGCGGCGGCGTGGTCGACGACGAGGGCGATGTGGGCGGCCAGCTCGCGGACCGTCCAGTCCCCGAGCCGGGTCGGCAGCGTCAGCTGCGCGTCGGTCAGCCCCTCCGCCACCGCGCGCACGTGCCCGAACTGGGCGAGGACGGCGGCGCGGGTCTTGGCGGGGTCGTAGCGGCGGGCGCGGGGGGTGCGCTGGGCGGGAGGCATGCCTTGACCCTAGGCGGTTCGGCCTTGCGGCGGTGCACCACCGCTGCGCGGCGGTGTCCTCAAACGCCGGACGGGCTGGTGCGGCTGAGCTCAGCCACTACCAGCCCGTCCTGGGGCACCTCCCGGCGGACACGGCCTAGTTCGCGGCACTGACGGCAGGCTCGCCCACCACGAAGTGCTGCCGGCTCGCCGGGACCCCGACGCCGCGCCAGGTGAAGGGAACCCCGCGCGCCGCCAGCACGTCGGGGCGGTCCATGAGCTGGAAGTGCACGTGCGGCTCGGTGGAGTTGCCGGTGTTCCCGCAGCGGGCGATCTCCTGCCCGGCGCGCACCCGGTCGCCCGCGCGGACGGTGAGCGAGCCCCTTTGCAGGTGCGCGTACATCGCGTAGGTGCCGTTGCCCAGGTCGAGGACCAGGTGGTTGCCGAGGAGCCGCCCGGGGCCGGCGATCTCCCGGAACTGTCCTTCGATCAGGATCAGGAGGAGGGCGGGGACGGAGTTGCGGGTGAAGGTGTGGTCGCGCAGCCGGTCACCGGCGTGCACGACCGTGGCGTCGGCCACCGCGAGCACCGGCTGTCCGAAGGCCGGGAAGGCGGTGCTGCGCCGGGCGAGCGGCCACCAGCCGAAGGCGGGGCGCGGGGTGTCCTCGGGGTCGGCGACGAGGTCGATGGCGTAGGTCTGCCCGTAGGCGTGGGTGCCGTGGCTGGGGGTCTTGGTGGCCGGGCTGTTGAGCGCGTACCAGCGGCCGGTCACGGGCGGGTCGACCTCGACCGGAGTGCGCGGCTCCGCCGGTGCTGCCGCGGCGGCGGCCTTGTCGGTGGCGGGTTCCGGGCGGCGGAAGCGGGCCGTGGCGGCACCGACGATCCCGCTCGACAGGCCCGGGCCGACGACCCACCAGAAGGAGATGTCGGTGATGAAGTAGTCGCAGATGAGAGCCGCCACGAAGACGACCGCGAGGGCGCGGCTCAGGGCATTCAGCAGTTTCGGCATGAACACGTTCTCTCCTGACAGGTGCGGGGTCGCCCGTGTTTGCGGGCCTCAGGGCCGGGCGGCGGTGAGCATCACCAGCAGCGGCACGACGCGGCCCGCGGGGACCTCGTAGCGCCCCCGGCCCACGGTGTGCAGCCAGCCGGCGGCGGTCAGCTGCCGCAGGTGGTGGTAGATCTGGCCGGTCGTGCCGAGGTCCGCGAGACCGGCCAGGTCCGCGGCCGTGCGGTGGCCGTCGAGGATCTCGCGGAGCAGCCGCAGCCGGACGGGCTGGCCGAGCGCGGCGAAGGCGTCGGCGGTGTCCGACCAGTCCTCGGCGAGGACGGCGTCGGTGAGCTGCCCGAACTGCCAGTCGTACTGGGCGCCGTCCGGCAGCCGCACCGCGCCCGTGAAGAGCACGCCGCCGTTCCCGGCGGCCGGTCCGGCCTCGGCGAGACGGGACTTGAACCCCTCCAGCGCCCAGAAATCACCCCCGTCCGCCGGGTCGGCCCGCTCCTCGGGCCGGGCCGGGCCCGCCGCCTCTTCCAGTGCCGCGAGGCGGCGTTCCAGCTCCGCCACGCGTTCTTCGAGCTCCATGCTTTGAACTTACGTAATTACGTAATCCCTCGCAAGGGGGTACGTGAAAAAGCCGGAGGCGGCCCGCCCCGGTGGGGTGGGCCGCCTCCGGCGGACGCGCGGGCGGCTCAGGCGAGCAGCGCCGGGATCGTGGCCTCGTGGGCCTCGCGCAGCTCGGCCAGCGGGAGCGTGAACTGCCCCTGGACGTCGATGACTTCGCCGTCGACGACACCGATGCGGGTCGCGGGCAGGCCGCGCGCGCCGCACATGTCCGTGAACCGCAGTTCCTCGCTGCGGGGCACGGCGACGACCGCCCGGCCCGCGGACTCGGAGAACAGGAACACGAAGGGGTCCAGGCCGTCGGGGACGACGATCCGGGCGCCCTTGCCGCCGCGCAGGCACGACTCGGCGAGGGCCTGGATCAGGCCGCCGTCGGAGAGGTCGTGCGCCGCGTCGACCATGCCGTCGCGCGAGGCGGCGATGAGGATCTCCGCGAGCAGCTTCTCGCGCCCGAGGTCCACGGCCGGCGGGAGCCCGCCGAGGTGGTCGTGGACCACCTGCGACCAGGCCGAACCACCCAGTTCTTCCTTGGTGTCACCCAGCAGGTAGAGCAGGTGGCCCTCGTCGGAGAAGGCCATCGGCGTCCGCCGGTTGACGTCGTCGATCACGCCGAGCACGGCGACCACGGGCGTCGGGTGGATGGCGTTCTCGCCGGTCTGGTTGTACAGCGAGACGTTGCCGCCGGTGACCGGGGTGCCCAGCTCCAGGCAGCCGTCCGCGAGGCCGCGGGTGGCCTCGGCGAACTGCCACATGACGGCCGGGTCCTCGGGCGAGCCGAAGTTCAGGCAGTTGGAGATGGCGAGCGGGCGGGCGCCGGTGGCGGCCACGTTGCGGTACGACTCCACGAGGGCCAGCTGCGCGCCCGTGTACGGGTCGAGCTTGGTATAGCGGCCGTTGCCGTCGGTGGCGATCGCGACGCCGAGGTGGGTGTCCTCGTCGATGCGGATCATGCCGGAGTCCTCCGGCTGCGCGAGGACGGTGTTGCCCTGCACGAACCGGTCGTACTGGTCGGTGATCCAGGACTTGGACGCCTGGTTCGGGGAGGCGACCACCTTCAGGACCTGCTCGCGCAGCTCCTCGCCGGTCGCCGGGCGGGGCAGCTTCGCCGCGTCGTCGGCCTGGAGGGCGTCCTGCCAGTCGGGGCGGGCGTACGGGCGCTCGTAGACCGGGCCCTCGTGGGCGACCGTGCGCGGGGGCACGTCCACGATCTGCTCGCCGTGCCAGAAGATCTCCAGCCGCTCGCCGTCGGTGACTTCACCGATGACGGTGGCGATGACGTCCCACTTCTCGCAGATCTCCATGAAGCGCTCGACCTTGCCGGGCTCCACGACCGCGCACATGCGTTCCTGCGACTCGCTCATGAGGATTTCCTCGGGCGAGAGCGAGGAGTCGCGCAGCGGCACGGTGTCCAGCTCGACGCGCATGCCGCCCGAACCGGCACTGGCCAGCTCGCTGGTGGCGCAGGAGAGGCCGGCGCCGCCGAGGTCCTGGATGCCGTCGACGAGGTCCTCGCGGAAGATCTCCAGGGTGCACTCGATGAGGAGCTTCTCCTGGAAGGGGTCGCCGACCTGGACGGCCGGGCGCTTGGCGGGCCCGGTGGAGTCGAAGGTCTCCGAGGCGAGGACGGACACGCCGCCGATGCCGTCGCCGCCGGTGCGGGCGCCGTAGAGGATGACCTTGTTGCCGGCGCCGGACGCCTTGGCGAGGTGGATGTCCTCGTGCTTCATCACACCGACGCACAGGGCGTTGACCAGCGGGTTGCCCTGGTAGCAGGCGTCGAAGACGACCTCGCCGCCGATGTTGGACAGGCCCAGGCAGTTGCCGTAGCCGCCGATGCCCGCGACGACGCCCGGCAGGACGCGCTTGGTGTCGGGGTGGTCGGCGGCGCCGAAGCGCAGCGGGTCCATCACCGCGACCGGGCGGGCGCCCATGGCGAGGATGTCGCGGACGATGCCGCCGATGCCGGTGGCGGCACCCTGGTACGGCTCGATGTACGAGGGGTGGTTGTGCGACTCGACCTTGAAGGTGACCGCGTAGCCCTGGCCGACGTCGACGACACCGGCGTTCTCGCCGATGCCGACGAGCAGCGCGTCGTTCTCGGGGACCTTCTCGCCGAACTGCCGCAGGTGGACCTTGCTGCTCTTGTACGAGCAGTGCTCGGACCACATGACGGAGTACATGGCGAGCTCGGCGCCGGTGGGGCGGCGGCCGAGGATCTCGCGGATCCGCGCGTATTCGTCCGGCTTCAGGCCGAGTTCGGCCCAGGGCTGGCCGGTGTCGGGCGTTTCGCCCGCGTGCTTGACGGTGTCGAGAGTCATGCGTTGACCAGCTTCTTCAAGATCGAGGTGAAGAATCCGAGCCCGTCCGTCCGGCCGGTGCCGACCAGCGGCTCGACGGCGTGCTCCGGGTGCGGCATGAGGCCGACGACATTGCCCGCCTCGTTGGTGATGCCGGCGATGTCCCGCAGCGAGCCGTTGGGGTTCACGTCGACGTAGCGGAACGCGACCCGGCCCTCGGCCTCCAGCATGTCCAGGGTGCGCTCGTCGGCGACGTACCGGCCGTCGATGTTCTTCAGCGGGACGGAGATCTCCTGGCCCGCTTCGTAGTCGGACGTCCAGGCGGTGTCCGCGTTCTCCACCCGCAGCTTCTGGTCGCGGCAGATGAAGTGCAGGTGGTTGTTGCGCAGCATCGCGCCGGGCAGCAGGTGGGTCTCGGTGAGCACCTGGAAGCCGTTGCAGATGCCGAGGACGGGCAGGCCCTCGCGCGCCCCCTCGACGACCTTCTCCATGACCGGCGAGAAGCGGGAAATGGCCCCCGCGCGCAGGTAGTCGCCGTAGGAGAAGCCACCGGGCAGGATCACGGCGTCGACCTGCTTGAGGTCCTTGTCGCGGTGCCACAGCGGTACGGGTTCGAGCCCGGCGATGCGGACGGCGCGGGCGGAGTCGCGGTCGTCCAGGGTGCCGGGGAAGGTGATGACTCCTACGCGAGCGGTCACTGTGCTTCTCCGTCGACCTTCACGGTGAAGTCCTCGATCACGGTGTTGGCGAGAAACGTTTCCGCCATCTCGTGGATGCGGGCGAGGGCGGCCTCGTCGACCGGGCCCTCCACCTCGAGTTCAAAGCGCTTGCCCTGACGGACGTCGGCGATCCCCTCAAAGCCCAGGCGTGGCAGCGCGCGCTGCACCGCCTGGCCCTGCGGGTCGAGGATCTCCGGCTTGAGCATGACGTCGACTACGACGCGTGCCACTGGCACTCCCGGTGGTGTGGTGCGTGAGCTGAAGCGGTGGCGCCAGCCTACAGCTCCCAAAAATCTACGCGCATAGATATGCTGGGCCTTCTGTCACGTTTACGCATCGACGCGGAAGATTTCGAGGAAAATTCCGGGAAAAACGCTCGGCCCCGATTGCCAAGGGCCACGCTGACAGAATTAACTGGGCTTCACTTCGCATTGCCTTTTGTTGTACAAATGAATAACCATTGCTCCGGAACTACCGGAACCACCACATCTCCGCAGATCACCGCGGCGATGCCTGCCGAAAGGGCCGATATTCGTGGCACAGCGCGTAGTGGTCACACTCTCCGACGACATCGACGGCGGGGAAGCCGCGGAGACGGTCACCTTCGGTCTCGACGGCAAGTCGTACGAGATCGACCTCAACACTGCCAATGCGAAGAAACTGCGGGTCGCTCTGGCGCCTTACCTGGAGGCCGGCCGCAAGCAGTCCCGCTCGGGGCGGGCCTACCGCCGCACCTCCGTCGCCGCCGACCCCTCGGCGGTCCGCGCCTGGGCCCGCTCGCACGGCATGGACGTGCCCCCGCGCGGCCGGATCCCCAAGCGGGTCTACGAGGCGTTCAACGCCGCCGAGTGACCGGAGTTGCCAAGCACCCTTGGTGATCAGCTAGAGTTTGGATCACGCCGAGGGGAACGGACGGGAAACCGGCCGGGAGCTTCGGGGTCTTGCGGGTGTAGCTCAGTAGTAGAGCGCCCCCTTTCCAAGGGGGAGGCGCAGTGTGCGATTCCTGTCACCCGCTCCGATCGTCAGCCGGTCCACACCTGTGTGGACCGGGCCTGAAGATCCACGCGGGTGTAGCTCAGTAGTAGAGCGCCCTCTTTCCAAGAGGGAGGCGCAGTGTGCGATTCCTGTCACCCGCTCCGATCGTCAGCCGGTCCACAGCTCTGTGGACCGGGCCTGAAGATCCACGCGGGTGTAGCTCAGTAGTAGAGCGCCCCCTTTCCAAGGGGGAGGCGCAGTGTGCGATTCCTGTCACCCGCTCTCATCACGTACCGGACCACGTCAGTGGATCAGGTAGAGTGATGTGCGCGCCGCCGGTGCTCCTCGATTTCGGGAAGCTCTCGGCCGGAAGCATGCGGACGTAGCTCAGTTGGTAGAGCACCACCTTGCCAAGGTGGATGTCGCGAGTTCGAGTCTCGTCGTCCGCTCAGAGAACGAAGGCCCCGGTCATCACGACCGGGGCCTTCGTCGTATCCCGTGGCATGTCCCCCCGGCTCCCGGCTGATGACATCCGTCATGTGAAGTCATGACAGCGCGCACTGCCTTCGCCGCCGGTCCGCCGACAAGCTTGAGGCATGGACATCGGGGACAGTGTGATCGACGTCACGGGGCTGCGGCGACGCTACGGGCCTTCGGGCGACAAGGGGTTCGAAGCGGTGCGGGGCGTCTCCTTCACCGTGCGGCGGGGTGAGCTGTTCGCCCTGCTGGGCACGAACGGGGCGGGCAAGACCTCCACGGTCGAGCTGCTGGAAGGCCTGGCCCGGCCGACCGGCGGGCAGGTGCGGGTGCTGGGCCACGACCCGTACACGGAACGCCGCGCGGTCCGGCCGCGGGTCGGGGTGATGCTCCAGGAGGGCGGCTTCCCCTCGGACCTCACGGTGGCGGAGACCGTCCGGATGTGGGCGGGCTGCACCACCGGTGCCCGGCCCGTCGCGGAGGCGCTCGCCCTCGTGGAGCTCTCCGACCGCAGCGGCGTGCGCGTCAAGCAGCTCTCCGGCGGGGAGCGGCGGCGGCTGGACCTCGCGCTGGCGCTGCTCGGCCGGCCCGAGGTGCTCTTCCTCGACGAGCCGACGACCGGGCTCGACCCGGAGGCGCGGCACAACACCTGGGACCTGGTGCGCCGGCTGCGGGCGGAGGGCACCACGGTGCTGCTGACCACGCACTACCTGGAGGAGGCCGAGGCGCTCGCCGACCGGCTGGCCATCATGCGCGACGGGGAGATCGTCTCCGCCGGGGCGCCCGGCGAGGTGATCGGCGCCTACCCGGCCCGGATCCGCTTCGTGATGCCGGTGGGCTGGTTCGTCGGCGACCTGCCGCCGCTCGCCGAGCTGGGGGTGACGCGGCACGAGGAGACCGACGGCCGGATCGAGCTCCAGACCCACGAGCTGCAGCGGACCCTGACCGGGCTGCTCCTCTGGGCGCGCGAGAGGGGCGTGGAGCTGGAAGGGCTGGACGCCCGGACCGCCTCGCTGGAAGAGGCGTTCCTGGCGATAGCGGGCGGACGGGGCGGCACGGACGCCGGGAGCGGCGCGCGCGTCGGCTCCGGCACGGGAAGGGGCAAGTGATGGCGACGACCATGTCCGCGGGGCCGCGGATGCTGTCGCTGGGCCGGGCGGAGCTGATTCTCCTCCGGCGCAACAAGATGGCGCTCTACATGACGCTGCTGATGCCCATGATGATGGTGTTGGTGATGCGCGAGACGGTCGGGAAGTTTCCGATCGACAAGTCCGGCATGTCGGTCAACGAGGTGTCGATGACCGGGGCGTTCGGGTTCATCCTGCTCTTCGCCGTCTACCAGAACCTCGTCAGCGCCTTCGTGGCCCGGCGCGAGGAGCTCGTCCTCAAGCGGCTGCGGACCGGGGAGGCGGGCGACGCGGAGATCCTCGCCGGTACGGCGCTGCCGTCGGTGGCCGTGGCGCTCGTCCAGTGCGTGCTGCTGCTCGTGGCGGGCGTCGCCTGGCTGGACCTGCGCTCGGTGGCCCGGCCCGAACTGGTCCTGGCCGGCCTGGTGCTGGGCGTCGTGCTGTCCGTCCTGCTGGCCGCGGTCACCACGGCCTGGGCGAAGACCGTCGAGAGCGCGCAGCTGGTGACGACCCCCCTGGTGCTCGTCTCGCTGCTGGGGTCGGGAATGCTGGCCCCGTTGGAGATCATGCCGGACCCGGTCGCGGACGTCTGCCGGCTGCTGCCGCTGACCCCGGTGATCGAGCTGGTCCGCGGCGGCTGGCTGGGCGGGATGAGCCTGCACGAGGCGCTGGGCGCCATCGGTACGGGTGTGGCCTGGACCATCGTCGCCGGGTACGCCGTGCAGCGCTGGTTCCGGTGGGAGCCTCGACGGTAGGGCCGCGGCGGTGAGCCGGGCCGGCGGCGGGTGACGGGGATGCGGGGGAGCGGGCACATGGGGATGTGGACACGGGTGCGCGGCTGGCGCGGGCGGAGCGGGGTCGCGCGGGTCGACAGCTACACGCGGTGGAGCCTGTACCTCCTGCCGTGGTTCTTCATCCTCATCGACATCCCGCCCATGCTCTCCGGCGGCGGGAACCCGTTCCTGGTGGGCGCGGTGCTGGGCTCCAGCGTCGTGCAGGCCGTGGTCAGCGTGCGGCTCGTCGACCGGACGCTGGACCACCGGCTCGGCCGGGGGCCCGCGCCCTGGCGGCGGCTCGCCTGGTGCGCGGTGCTGTACCTGGTGACCGTGGCCGGCGCGGTGGCGCTGGGCGCGGTGTCGGGGTCCGAGGCCCTCACCGGGGTGCCCTATCTGCTGATGGGCAGCGGGCTGTCCGTCCTCGGCTCGTACAGCGTGCTCGTCCGCGTCCGGCTGTACCTGCCCGTCTGCACCGGGGTCGGAGCGGTGCTGGGCGGGGCGTCGGCCCTGCTCACGCGGGAGCCGGTGCTGATCCCGGTGGCCGTGATCGTGGCCGTGGCCCTGGCCGTGTGGAACATGCTCGTCGTGCGCACCTCGGCCTGGATGCTCTCCGTCATGTGGGAGCTGGAGGCGGCCCGCGGGGCGCAGGCGCGGCTGGCCGTCGCGGAGGAGCGGCTGCGGTTCGGCCGGGACATGCACGACGTCCTGGGCCGGAACCTCGCGGTGATCGCGCTCAAGAGCGAGCTGGCCGTGCAGCTGGCGCGGCGGGGGTCGCCGGGCGCGGCGGCGGAGATGGCGGAGGTGCAGCGCGTCGCGCAGGAGTCCCAGCGGGAGGTGCGCGACGTCGTCCGCGGCTACCGCGAGGCCGACCTGCACACCGAACTGGTGGGGGCGCGGAGCGTGCTGACCGCGGCGGGCATCGACTGCCGCATCGACGACGCGGCGGGGGACGCGCTGCCGCGGCCCGTGCAGTCGGCGCTGGCCTGGGTGGTCCGGGAGGCCACCACGAACGTGCTGCGGCACGCGGACGCGGGGCGCTGTGCCTTGCGGATGCGGGTTGTGGACGGGGTGGCGGTGCTCGTCGTGGAGAACGACGGGGTGCCGGCGCTCCCCCGGGCGGAGGCCCCGGGGAGCGGCGGCTCGGGCCTGGCGGGCCTAGGCGAACGGCTCGCCGCCCTGGGCGGCACGCTGACGACGGAACGCCGGCCGCCGGCGGCGTTCCGCCTGACGGCGAGGGTGCCGCTGAGGGGGGCCGGGGCGGGGGCCCCGGCCGAAGACACCCGGCCCGGCCCGGGCCGATCGGGGGACGGTCCGGGCCGGGTGGGGGACGGTCCGGGCCGGGTGGGAGCCGACGAGGTCTTGACGGTGGCCGCCGGGGGCGAGGCGGGGAGCACCGACGGCGGTGCTGTGACCGGGAGGCCGGGCGAGTCGGGGGCTGCCGAAGTCATCGCGGCGACCGCCGAAGGCGAAGCGGGGTCCGTCGGGCGCGGCAGCGGTGTGAGCGCCGGCCCGGGCGGGGCGGGGGTCGGCGGGACTTCGGCGGCGATCGTCGCGGGTGAGCCCGTGGCCGTCGGCGGCAACGTTGCCGGTACGGGCAGCGACCCGGGCACGGAAGCCGCAGGCAGCACACGCCGAAGTGTGGGGGCCGACGCCCCGGCCGGAGTCGGCGCGGCTGCCGTCGGCGGC
Source organism: Streptomyces sp. NPDC046215 (assembly GCF_040646215.1). Taxonomy (NCBI): domain Bacteria; kingdom Bacillati; phylum Actinomycetota; class Actinomycetes; order Kitasatosporales; family Streptomycetaceae; genus Streptomyces; species Streptomyces sp. NPDC046215. Next base: position 35,975 of record NZ_JBEYZW010000054.1, read on the forward strand.
GCGGCTGCCGTCGGCGGCGCGGCTGCCGTCGGCAGGACTGGCGGCACCGGGGCCGACCCCGGCAGGGCAGCCCTCTCCGGAGGCGACGGCAGGCCCCCCGCAGGCCGGCCGCCGCGCAGCGGGATCATGGACGGTGGCGGCCCGGCACGGGTGGAGCCGCTCGGGGATCGGGAACGACTGGCTTCGCGTGGAGCCGCGAAGGACGGGGCATGACAGCCGAGCACCAGCACCTCGACGACGCGGCCACCGCTCCCCCGCCCATCCGCGTCATGCTCGCCGACGACGAGCACCTGATCCGTGGCGCGCTCGCCGCGCTGCTCGGGCTGGAGGACGACCTGCTCGTCGTCGCCGAGGCCGCCTCGGGGCCCGAGGCGCTCGCCGTGGCGCGGGCGCACCGGCCGGACGTCGCCGTCCTGGACCTCCAAATGCCCGGGGCGGACGGTGTGATGGTGGCCACAGCGCTGCGCGCCGAGCTGCCCGCCTGCCGCACCATGATCGTGACGGGGCACGGCCGGCCCGGGCACCTGAAGCGCGCGCTGGAGGCCGGGGTGCGCGGATTCGTGCCCAAGACCGTCTCCGCGCAGCGGCTCGCCGAGATCATCCGCACGGTGCACGGCGGAAGCCGCTACGTGGACCCGGAGTTGGCGGCCGACGCGATCAGCGCCGGGGACTCCCCGCTGACCGCCCGGGAGGCGGAGCTGCTGGAGCTGGCCGAGGCCGGCGCCCCCATAGCGGAGATCGCGGAGCGCGCCTCGCTGACGCCGGGAACGGTCCGCAACTACCTCTCGGCGGCGGTGGCGAAGCTGGGCGCGGAGAACCGTCACTCGGCAGCGCGCATCGCACGCGCTCAGGGTTGGCTATAGTGGTGTCCGCACCGCACGAGAGCGCGGAGCGATGCGGACGTAGCTCAGTTGGTAGAGCACCACCTTGCCAAGGTGGATGTCGCGAGTTCGAGTCTCGTCGTCCGCTCAGAGAACGAAGGCCCCGGTCATCACGACCGGGGCCTTCGTCGTGTCCGGAGGTTGTCCAAAGGTCGTGTCCGGAGCCGCTCAGTCCTGCGGGAAGCTCAGGCGGAAGCGGGCGCCGCCGGTCTCCGCCCGCTCCGCGGTCAGCTCCGCGCCGTGGGCGCGGGCGATCTGGCGGGCCATGGCGAGCCCGAGCCCGGAGCCGGGGAGGGCGCGGGCCTGGCGGGAGCGGTAGAAGCGGTCGAAGACGTAGGGCAGGTCCTCGGCCGCGATGCCGGGGCCGTGGTCGCGGACGGTCAGGTCGAGGCCGCGGTCCGTGCGCTCCAGGCGCACCTCGACCATGGCGCCGGGCGGGCTGAACTTGGCGGCGTTGTCGAGCAGGTTGGACAGCAGCCGCGCGAGGCGGGCGGGAACGCCGGGGACGGTGAGGTCTCCGGGCGGTCCGAGGTCGGTGGTGAAGAGAGTGTTCGGCCAGTGGCCGCGGGCATCGGTGACGCACCGGCCGGCCAGCAGGTCGAGGCGGACCTGCTCCACGAACTGCTGCGGCTCCTCGTCCCGGGCGAGCTCGATGAGGTCGTTGACCAGGCCCGTGACTTCCCGGAGCTGGCGGCCGAGGGCCGCGGAGGCCCGCTCGCGCTGGGCGGGCGTCAGCCGTTCGGCGCGGGCCAGGAGCTCGGCGTTGGTGCGGAGCGCGGTCAGCGGGGTGCGCAGCTCGTGGGAGGCGTCGGCGACGAGGCGCCGCTGGGCGGCGACGGCCTCCTCCAGCTCGCCGAGCATCGTGTTGAAGCTGGCCGCGAGGCTGGTGATCTCGTCCTGGCGGCGGGCACCTCCGTTCTCGTAGTGGGGCATCTCGATGCGGTGGGCGGGGTCGCGGGTGGCGGCGATGCGTTCGGCGGTGGCCGTGAGCCGGGTCACCGGGCGCAGGGACGTCCGGGAGGTGAAGTAGCCGAGGCCCGCCGCGAGGAGGACCCCGGCGCCGCCGACGGCGCCGAGGAGCAGGCCCGCCTGGCGCACGCCCTGGTCGACGGTGTCCGAGCGGGCCGCCACCTGTAGGGCCCGGCCGTCCCGCAGGTGCATGGTGAACATCCGCATGGGCCGGCCGTCGAGGACGATGTCGCTGGAGAACTCGCCGAGCGTGCCCGCCGCGACCCGGCGGGTGGCACCGGTGACGGGCAGCACCAGGCCCTTCTGCCCCGGCGCTGCGGGGTCGGCGCGGACGATCTGCGCGCACGCGGGCGCGGCGAGCCAGTTGCACTCGCCGTACAGGACGCCGGTCTGGCCGCGGCTCTGCTGGTTCATGATCTTGGCCTGCTGCTTGAGCTGGAGGTCGAGCTGCCGGACGAGTTCATAGCGGATGACGACGTAGGCGGCGGCGAGGACGCCGATCGCCACGACGGCGACGGCCGCGGAGGTGACGAGCGCCAGCCGGGCCCGCAGGGTCCTGCGGCCGAGGAGGCGGCGGCGCAGCGCGGCCGCCCGGGCGGCGCTCACCGTTCCGCCAGGCGGTAGCCGATGCCGTGCACCGTGTGGACGAGGCGGGGCGCGCCGCCCGCCTCCAGCTTGCGCCGCAGGTAGCCGATGTAGACAGCCAGGGAATTGGAGTCCGGGCCGAAGTCGGTGCCCCAGACCTGCTCCTGGATCACCTCGCGGGGCAGCACCTGCCCCGGGTGCCGCAGCAACACCTCCAGCAGGGCGAACTCGGTGCGGGTGAACTCCAGCGGGGCCCCGGCGCGCACCCCGGTGCGGGTCACCGTGTCGACGGTGAGGTCGCCGAACGTCAGCTCGGTGGGTTCCTCGGCGGGCTCCGCGGGGGCCGCCCGGCGCAGGAGGGCGCGCAGCCGGGCGAGGAGCTCGTCCAGCGCGAAGGGTTTGACGAGGTAGTCGTCGGCGCCCGCGTCCAGGCCCGCGACCCGGTCGGCGACGGCGTCGCGCGCGGTGAGCACGAGGACGGGCGTGCGGTCGCCGAGGCCGCGCAGCCGGCGGCAGACGGCGAGGCCGTCGAGCACGGGCATGGCGAGGTCGAGGACGATCGCGGCGGGCGGATCGGCGGCGACGCAGGAGAGAGCTTCGAGGCCGTCGGCGGCGGACCGTACCGCGTACCCCTCGACGCACAGTCCGTCGACGACGGCGGCCCGCACTTCGGGGTCGTCGTCGACGACGAGGACGGTCGGCTCGGCCATGGCGCCTCCGGCGGGGTGCGGTCGTGACGGCCCAGCCTGTCAGAGCGACTCTGAGACGCCTCTTAAGGCCGGTCCGGCGGGGCCTTCGGCCTGCGCCGGTGCCGCCTGCGGGCCTGTCGGTGCCGCCTGCGGCGGCGGGCGCCCTGCGGGCGTGTGCTCAAGCTCCCCCGGCTACCTCCCCCAGCTACCGCTGGGGGTGCCCCCAGGAGGTGCCCCCGGACGGGCTGGAAGACACGCCCTGGGCGCGCCACTCCGGCGAAAGCCACGCGCCGCGGCCCGGACCGCCCCGGGCGGCGCCCGACGCGCCCCCGGCGGCGACGACCGGGGCGCCCCCGGCCCGGCCACCCCGCCGGTGCCGTCGGCGTCCGTCTTAGATCGCTCTTAGAGCACCCCGCCACGCTGCGGGCCATGGCAGTGACTTCTTCAGCACACGACACCCTTTCGGTGGTCGTCGGCGCGGGTGGTACCGGCGGCCATATCTATCCCGGGCTGGCGGTCGCGGACGCGCTCCGGCGGGCCGTGCCGGACGCGGTGATCAGCTTCATCGGGACCGAGCGCGGTCTGGAGACGCGGCTGATCCCCGAGGCCGGGTACCGGCTGCACACGGTCGACATGATCCCCTTCGACCCCTCGCTCGGCTCGCGGCGCTTCCTGCTCCCCGCCGATCTGCTGCGGTCCGGCATGCAGGCGCGGCGGGTGATCGAGGAGCAGGGGGCCCAGGTCGTCGTCGGCATGGGCGGCTACCCGAGCGCGCCCGCCGTGCTCGGGGCACGCCTGGCCGGGCGGCCCTCGCTCGTCCACGAGTCCAACGCGGTGCCCGGCCGCGCGAACCGGTTCGCGACCGCCCTGACGCCGCACGTGGCACTCGCCTTCGAGCGCAGCCGCGAGCACCTGGCGGCGCGGGCCGGGGCGCGGGCCGAGACCGTGGGGATGCCGCTGGCCGGGGCGGTCGCGGAGCTGGACCCGCTGTCCCGGGCGGCGCTCCGGCAGGAGGCGCGGCGGTCCTTCGGGGTGCCGGAGGGGGCCCGCGTCGTGCTGTTCAACGGCGGGAGCCTGGGCGCGGCGCGGCTGACGGAGGCGGCGCAGCAGCTCGCCGAGCGGTGGCGGGGGCGCCCGGACGTGCATCTGGTGATCAAGACCGGTCCGGCGGCGCTGGGCGCGGTGCGGGCCCGGCTGTCCGCCGGTGGCTGCGACCGCGTCGCCACGGCCGTCGGCTACCTGGACCGGATGGACCTCGCCTACGCGGCCGCCGACGTGGTGGTGTGCCGGGCCGGTTCGGCGACGGTCGCGGAGCTGGCGACCGTCCGGATGCCGGCGGTGCTCGTCCCGTACCCGCACGCGCCCCACGACCACCAGACGCACAACGCCCGGGTGCTCTCCGACCCGGGCGCCGGGCTGCTGCTGCCCGACGAGCAGACGACCGGGGACCGGCTCGCCGGGCTGCTCGAACCGCTGCTCGCCGAGCCGGCCCGGCTGGCGGCGATGTCCGCCGCCGCGGACCCGGGCACGCACGCCCGTGCCGCCGACCTGATGGCGTCGTGGGTGCTGCGGCTGGCGGGGCGCGCCCGCTCCCGCGTCGCGGCCTGACCACCGATCCCCCCTTCCCGAGAGGACTCCCCCATGCTCAACTCCACCTGGCACGGCCGTACCGTCCTGGTCACCGGCGCCGAGGGATTCATCGGCTCGACGCTCGTGGACCTGCTGGTCGAGCGCGGCGCCCGCGTCCGTGTGCTCGTCCACTACAAGCCGTACGCCGAACGCGGCTACCTGGCCCGCTACTTCGGCCCGGACTCCCCCGTAGAGGTGCTCGCCGGTGACGTCCGGGACGCCGGCCGCGTCATGGACGCGGTCGCCGGGTGCGACACCGTCTTCCACCTGGCAGCGCTGATCGGCATCCCGTACAGCTACGCCTCGCCCGAGGCGTACGTGCAGACCAATGTGGCCGGTACGGAGAACGTCGCCGCGGCCTGCCGCCGCCACGGCGTGCGGCGCATGGTGCACACCTCGACCAGCGAGGTGTACGGGACGGCGCTGACCGCCCCGATCAGCGAGGACCACCCGCTGCAGCCGCAGTCGCCGTACTCCGCCTCGAAGATCGGCGCGGACATGCTGGCGCTGTCCTACGCGCACTCCTTCGAGCTGCCGGTGACGGTCGTCCGGCCCTTCAACACTTACGGGCCGCGGCAGTCGGCGCGCGCCGTGATCCCCACGATCCTCGCGCAGCTGCACTCCGGGGCCGAGGAGATCCGGCTCGGCTCGACCTCGCCGACCCGTGACTTCACTTACGTCACGGACACCGCCGAGGGCTTCCTGGCGCTCGCCGACTGCGACCGGGCCGTCGGGCACGCCGTCAACCTGGGCACCGGCCGGGAGATCTCCGTCGGCGATCTCGCGCAGTCGCTGATCCGGGCGTCCGGCCGGGACGCGAAGGTCGTCGTGGACCCCTCCCGGCTGCGGCCCGCGGGCAGCGAGGTGGAGCGGCTGCTGTCGGACAACACCCGGGCCCGGGAGTGGGCCGGGTGGCGGCCGGCGGTCGAGCTGGAGGACGGGCTGGCCCGGACCTCGGAGTGGGTCCGGGACCACCTGCACCTCTTCGCGGCGGACCGCTACCAGGTGTGAGGGCCGCTACGACCAGCTCATGCCCGTGAGCCGCTCGTACGCCTCGATGTACTTCGCCCGCGTCCGCTCGACGACCTCGGCGGGCAGCTCCGGCGGCGGGAGTTCGCCGTCGCGGTCCCAGGCGGCGGCCGGGGAGCGCAGCCAGTCGCGGACGAACTGCTTGTCGAAGGAGGGCTGCGGGCGGCCCGGCTCCCACTGGTCGACGGGCCAGAAGCGCGAGGAGTCGGGGGTCAGCACCTCGTCGGCGAGGACCAGCTCGCCGTCGGCGAAGCCGAACTCGAACTTGGTGTCGGCGAGGAGGATGCCCCGGTCGCGGGCGATGTCCCGGGCCCGGCCGTAGACGGCGAGGGTGGTCTGGCGGAGCCGGGCGGCGACGTCCGCGCCCACCTGCCGGGCCACCTCCTCGTAGGCGACGTTCTCGTCGTGCTCGCCGACCGCGGCCTTGGTGGCCGGGGTGAAGATCGGGGAGGGCAGCTCGGAGCCGTCGGACAGGCCCTCGGGGAGGGCGAGGCCGCAGACGGTGCGGGTCTGCTCGTACTCGGCCAGGCCGGAGCCCGTCAGGTAGCCGCGGGCCACGCACTCCACCGGGACCATCTCCAGGGGCCGGCAGACCAGGGTGCGGCCCGCCCAGTCGGCGGGGGCCCCGGCGGGCAGCTCGGAGGAGATGACGTGGTGCGGCACGAGGTCGGTGAGGCGCTCGAACCACCACAGGGACAGCTGGGTGAGGACCCGGCCCTTGTCGGGGATCTCCGTGGGCAGCACCCAGTCGTAGGCCGACATGCGGTCGGAGGCGACCATCACGAGCCGGCCGTCCGCGTCCTGGTAGAGATCGCGGACCTTGCCCGTGTGCAGGTGCACTAGACCGGGCACCTCGACCGGTTCGGGCTTCTCTACGAATCCGGACACGCGTCCTCCTGGTGGTTTGTCCAAGCACCACGATTCTGCCGTACGAGGGCGCGGCGGGCTCCGGGAGGGCCCCGGAAAAGCCGCCGCGACCCGCTCAGCACCGTTTGCAGATGCGATCGAGAAGGTTGGCGGTGGCCCGCTGGACCCGGGTGTCCACATGGTCGGGCCGGTCCAGGGCCGGCGTCCAGGCGAAGGTGCCGGCCGCGAAGACCAGGGCGCCGCTGGGCGCCCGGTAGAGCGAGGTCTCCTGGTGGCGCCGGGTGCCGTCGCCGTCCTCGTACGGGGAGTGGGCCAGCAGGATGCGGCGGGTGTGCTCGGGCAGGGCCGTCCGGGGGTAGTAGCGGTCGGCCTCGCCCGCGACCAGGCCCGGCAGCTCGTCGCCCTCGCCCGCGCCGGTGGCGTCCCACAGCCAGTGCCCGGCATTGCGGACGATCATGGGGGCGGGCTTCGGCACTCGGCCCGCGTACTGGATGCCCAGCAGCTGCTGCTCGGCGGGCGAGACGTCGCGCCACAGGGCCGAGCGCCCCGGGCCGCGGCGCTTGCGGCAGCTCAGCAGGTGGTCCGGGCCGGCCGGCGAGGGGGCCAGCTCGCACTGCCAGTACATGGTGTTGGCCGACAGGAACACCAGCGACGTGCCCGCGTCGCGGGCCAGCTCCGCCGAGCGGCGCATGCCCGCCGACCAGTACTCGTCGTGGCCGGGGAAGACCAGGCCCCGGTAGCGGGAGGGGTCGACGCGGCCCGCGTGCAGATCGCGGGTGTCGGCGTAGGCGAGGTCGTAGCCGTACCGCTCGGCCCAGCGGATGAAGTCGTAGGAGTGGCCCACGTGCAGCGGCAGGCCCGCGCCCGCGAAGGGGCGGTCGAAGGAGACGGTGGTGGCCGCCTCGTCCTCCCCCAGGAGCCGGCCCTCCTCGTCCCAGGCGTGGTAGAAGCTCGCGCCCGTGCGGCCGTCCTCGGGGTAGAGGTTGTACGCCTGCCAGGTGACGTCGGGCAGGACGAGCAGCAGATCGGCGGGGTGGGTGTCGCGGACGAGGAAGGGGATGTGGCTGCGGTAGCCGTCGGCGGTGGTCAGGACGGCCACATAGGCGCCCAGGCTCCAGTAGCTGGGGATCTGCAGCCGCCAGGAGAGCCACCAGTGGTGGCAGGAGACCGTGCGGCCGACGGTCAGCGGGGCGGGCTGGACGATGCCGGACAGCCGGGGGCTGGTGGTCATCTTCGCGGCGCCGTCGCCCGCGTAGTGGCCGATGCGGTAGATGTCCACGCCGAACTGCTGCGGCGGGTCCACGGTGATGCGGAAATCTATCGCCTCGCCGGGGGCGACGGCGCTGTCGGACGCGAAGCCCTTGATCTGCCGGTGGACGTCGTCGGCGGTGCGGGGGCCGGCGGTGCGCGGCGCCGGGAGGCGGGCCCCGGCCCGCTCCGCGGCGGGGTCGACGTACCAGGGGACCATGCGGCCGGTGCCGTCGAAGTAGGACTCGCTGCCGCGCAGCCAGGGCAGCGGGCCCTGGCCGAAGGGGTCCGAGACGCCGTGCGCGAGCGCACCCGACTCCCAGCGGCGGTTTTGGTCCATCCCCATTGCGCTCCCTCCCCTAGGCCCCCGACGCGTGCTCTTCTCGGTTCGCTGACGGCCCGGCGGCGCGGTGTTCCGCGCGGCCCGCACCGCCTCACACCAGGCGGACCGGCTTCTCGGGGCGGACCCCGACCTCGCCCAGCCAGACCCGCAGCGGCTCGCCGTCGCCGTCCTCGATCAGGCTCAGGACGGTGCGGGCCAGATCGGCGCGGCGGGCCCCGCCGATGAGCAGGGCCGGCCCGTCGAGCCAGTCCAGGCCGGGGGCGGCCCCGGCGGTGTCCACGGCCGCGCAGCAGACCATGGCCGTCACGTGGTCGGTGAGCAGCTCCCGGCCGCTGCGGGGCGGCTGCAGGGGGAACAGCGGGGCGAGCCCGTCGACCCGGGGGTCGCCGGCCGCGCCGAAGGCGCCGCGCCGGGCGGCGAGCTCCTCGCGGGCCGCCTCCCGGGCGACCTCGGCGCTCAGCCGCACTTCCAGGGCCTCGGCGACGCCGCTGCCCGCCGGGCCGGCGAGGCGGGCGAGGACCCGGGCCACGGTGGGCGCGGCGGCGAACGCCCCGGGCGGGAGGTCACCGGGGGTGGCGCCGTGCGCCGGGACGGGCTCGGGGACGGCGCCCGGGATGGTGACGGGCACCGCGCCGGGCACGGGCTCGGGGATGTCGTCCAGGACGCGGTGCAGGCGGGCGGCCTCCAGCCGCCACTTGCGGTCCACGACCTCCTCCGGGTACTCGCTCCAGGCGACCGGGGACCAGTCGGGCCCGGTCTCGGCGGAGCCGCCGTGGAAGAGCCGGGCGGCCAGCAGGGAGGCGGCCTCGTCGATCGCGCCGGGCTCTTCCAGCAGATCGCAGGCGGGGCGCTCGCCCAGCCGGGTCGTGAAGCCCTCCGCGAGGCGGTCGCGGCGGGAGAGCTCGGTGAGGGCGGAGACGACTCCGGCGTCCAGCCGGGAGGGCCAGCGGCCCATGCGCCAGGCGGGCAGCGCCACGCGGTTCAGCAGGCGGTCCCAGCCGGCGTAGGCGAGGCCGACCTGCTCCTGGGCGACGATCCGCAGGCCGTAATCGACGCCCTGGGCGCGCTCGGAGGCGGCCGCGGCCACCCCGCGCTCCATCTCCGCGGCGTGGTCGCGGCAGGAGTGCAGCAGCAGGCGGGCGACGACGCCGACGAAAGCCAGGGCCGGCCGCCCCGCGGCGACGGCCACGGCGGCGTCCAGCCCTCGGACGAAGCGGCGGGCCGCCGCTATGTCGGGGTGGGCGGACGGGCCGGTGCCGGCGACGACCGGGGCGAGGAGGGCCCGCAGCTCGGCGACGCGCATCCACCACAGGAACGGCGAGCCGATCACCAGGACCGGCGCGGCCCCGGTGCGCCGCAGCCGGCGCCGGGCGCCCAGCGGGGAGCGGTGCGCGGGGTGGGTGCGGTCCTCAAGCCAGCTGTCGCAGTCGGGGGTCAGGGCCATCGCGGAGGGCGGCGGGACGTCCAGCCGCTCGGCGAGGTCGCGCACGAGGCGGTAGAGGTCGGGGGCCGTCTCCTCGGGGATCGGGACGGTGGGGCTCAGGGCGGGCCGGGCCCGGACGACGACGGCGGTGACGGCCGCCGCGAGCGCCAGGGCGAGGACCGCGGCGCCGGTGACGGCCCAGCGGGCGGTGTCCCAGCCGCCGCCGCCCGGGATGCGCCCCATGGCGATGCCCGACAGCAGGACGACCGCCGCTGCCGCGGGCAGCAGGGCGACGGCCAGCGCGGTGCTGCGGACGCGCAGCACCGCGAGGGCTTGGGAGCGTGCGACGCGCACGCCTGCTTCCGGACCTGCCACGAGACCGATCACCCCCTGTTGCCAGTGTGTGCTCTGCCGAGGAGTGCGACAGCGGAGGCAGCGCGCTCGCGTTGCCTTCCCCCCACTGTGGCACCGGGCTCTGACATCGCAATGCCGGTGGGCCAGTTGCCGGATGCGCGGCAGTCGGCTTGCGCCGCACCCTAGTTGGGGGTGGGGCGCGCGTCAGCAAGTTGGCCCACCGGTCACTCGATGGAATGGCTTTGGGTAAAGGCTGCCCCGGAAAGGGGCCGTTCACTGCTCTCCGGCCGGACACACGACCGGCCCGTACTCGCGAGTACGGGCCGGTCCGGGAAGGCGTGCAGGTCAGGCCCCTCGGCCGGTCAGCTCGCGGAAGCCGCGGCCCGCGCCGCGATGTCCGTGCGGTGGTGCGAGCCGGCCAGGCGGACGCGGGCGACGCCCTCGTACGCGCGGTCGCGGGCCGTGGCGAGGTCGGGGCCGGTCGCCGTGACGGACAGCACCCGGCCGCCGGCGCTGACGACGCGGCCCTCGCCGTCGTGGGCGGTGCCCGCGTGCAGGACGTACGCCTCCTCCGGCGCGCCCGGGCCCTCGGGAAGGCCCTCGATCACATCGCCGGTGCGCGGGGTACCGGGGTAGTTGTGCGAGGCGATGACGACCGTGACGGCGGCGCCGTCGCTCCAGCGCAGCGGCGGCACGGAGGCCAGGGTGCCCTTGGCGGCGGCGAGCAGCAGCCCGCCCAGGGGCGTCTTGAGACGGGCCAGGACGACCTGCGTCTCGGGGTCGCCGAAGCGGGCGTTGAACTCGATGACCCGCACGCCGCGCGAGGTGATCGCGAGCCCGGCGTAGAGCAGGCCGGAGAAGGGCGTGCCCCGGCGGCGCAGCTCGTCGACGGTGGGCTGCAGGACGCTCTCCTGCACCTCCTGCACCAGCTTGGGGTCGGCCCACGGCAGCGGGGAGTAGGCGCCCATGCCGCCGGTGTTCGGGCCCTCGTCGCCGTCGAGGGCCCGCTTGAAGTCCTGGGCCGGCTGGAGCGGGAGGACCGTTTCGCCGTCGGTGATCGCGAAGAGGGAGACCTCGGGGCCGTCCAGGAACTCCTCGATGACCACGCGGCCGCAGGCCAGGGCGTGCTCGCGGGCGGTGGCGAGATCGGGGGTGACGACGACGCCCTTGCCTGCGGCCAGCCCGTCGTCCTTGACGACGTAGGGGGCGCCGAAGGCGTCGAGCGCCTCGTCGATCTCGGCGGGGGTGGTGCAGACGTAGGCGCGGGCGGTGGGGACGTTCGCGGCGGCCATGACGTCCTTGGCGAACGCCTTGGACCCCTCCAGCTCCGCGGCCTCCGCCGACGGGCCGAAGACGGGGATGCCGCGCTCGCGGACGGCGTCGGCGACGCCCGCGACGAGCGGGGCCTCCGGGCCGACGACCACGAGATCGGCCCCCAGCGACACGGCCAGCGCGGTGACGGCGGTGCCGTCGAGGGCGTCGACCGGGTGCACCTCGGCGACCTCGGCGATCCCCGCGTTGCCGGGGGCGCAGTACAGGGCGGTGACGTCGGGATCGAGGGACAGTGAGCGGCACAGGGCGTGTTCGCGGGCGCCGCCGCCGATGACGAGGACCTTCACACCGGTCACCCTATGGCCTCGTCGACAGATCGATTCCCGCGGACCGCGCGGTGGGCGCCGTAACGTCACTGCACGTCACTGTTTCCGGCCTCCGACCCCCGTGCGCGGCAACGGCCCCCATCCGGCGGGCACTCTTTCGAGTGACTGCGAAAGGAGCCCTATACCGGATTCCGCTGCGCTTACGGGCGGAAAACCGCGGATCTTGTGTCCAAGACCGACCGTTCGGCGGTAGGAAGGTGGCTCGCGATCCGCAGCGGCAGAGGGAGTGCACGGGTGAGCCAGCCGGAGATGCAGCCCGAGGGGCTCCCCCGCGAGCAGGGCGGGAGGCACCGAGGCGACCTGCGCGCCCGTACGTTCCCGCTCGGTGACTGGGGGGAACCCGCGGAGCGTCTCGATGAGCTGTACCGATGGGTGGAGAACGGCGCGCTGTATTTGGTCGACTGGTATCTCGCGGACCGCGCCTGGAAGCGGCGCTGGGCCCGGGCGCTGCGCATCGGGGCGGCGGTGTGCGCCGTCGTGGGCGCCGCGCTGCCGCTGCTGCAGTTGACGAACGTGGTGGGCACCGGGTCCGCGTGGGGGTTCCTGGTGCTGCTCGGGGCGGTGGCCTGTGTGGCCTGTGACCGGTATTTCGGGCTGACCTCGGGCTGGATGAGGGCGGTCGCGACGGCGCAGGCCGTGCAGCGGCGGCTGGAGGCGCTCCAGTTCGACTGGGCGTCGGAGTGTGTCCGTGAGGTCCTCGGCCCGACGGAGGGCACGGCCAGCGAGGCGGCGGAGCGGTGCCTGAGCGTGCTGCGCCGCTTCTCCGAGGACGTCTCCGAGCTCGTCCGGGCGGAGACGGCCGACTGGATGGTGGAGTTCCGGGCGGGGCCCACGCCGCTGGTGACGCAGTCGCTGGTGTCCTGGGGTCCCCGCGGGGAGGGCGGCGGCCCGCTGCCGCGCTTCCTGCCGCCGGGCACCCGGCCCAACATGCCGCGGCAGCGTCCGCCGGAGCCGCCTCGCTAGCCGCTCGGGCTTACCGTTGCCGCCTGCGGCGGCGAGCGCCCTGCGCTGACGCTGCCGCTTACCGGCCGGAGCGTATCCGGTAGGTCTTCGGCTGCGGGCCGTCGTTGCCGCCTGCGGCGGCGAGCGCCCTGCGGGCGCGTCCTCAAGCGCCGGACGGGCTGGTTAGTGGCTGAGCTCAGCCACTAACCAGC
>NZ_JBEYZW010000055.1:0-48455 GCF_040646215.1 Streptomyces sp. NPDC046215
CATGGGGGACCGTGTGGGAGAGTAGGACGCCGCCGAACAATTTTTGATGAAAGCCCCGGTGGGAACTTCGGTTCCTACCGGGGCTTTCTGCATTTCCCGAACGAATACGAATACGATCCCGAACGAATGCGACGCACACACAAACGTGCCGGGCCCTTCCGTAGAAGGGGCCCGGCACGTTTTTTGTCATTCACCCGCGGCGCGCGCGAGCTCCAAGTCCAGGGACTCACGACGAATGCGCTGATCCATATACAGCAGCGCCGTCATCCCCGCAGAGAGCGGAAGAGCGATCGTCGAGCTGATGACAGCTCCGATCCCCGCACTCACCAGGCCCGCCCAGCTCATCGGATCGACCGAAGCGCCGCCGTTGACGAGCATCTCCACCAGACCGATGGGCAGCTGCACCACCATCGAAATCACCAGAGTGAGGAACAGCGCCAGCAACTGCACACCGAAAACCCGCCACCAGGCACCCTGCACCAACTTCGCGGAGCGTCGCATCGCCGCGAGCACACCCTGCTTCTCCAGCATCAGCGCCGGCGCCGCCAGGCTGTACCGGATCCACAGCCACGTAGCGACCACCATCGCCACGAGACCACCCAGAACAGTGATCCCGCCCGCCGCACTCTCGGCGCCCGCCGCGTAGAGCAGCACCCCGCCGCCGAGCCCCACGACACAGACACCGGCCATGAGCAGCGGCACCAGGACCAGCAGCCCGCACATACGGCCCAGCTGCGGCCGGGCACTGCGCCACGCCTCCCCGGCCGAGGTCGACCGCCCCAGCACCGCGCGGCTGACCATGACCGTCAGCATGGCCGTGGCGATGATCGAGCCCAGCAGACCGACCGCCCAGGCGACACCCGTACCGGAGAGACTGTCACCTATGGTCCGCAGGAACTCCCCGGGGTTCGCCGTATCGGCTTCCGAGAGCTCCCGCAGGTCCGGCACGTCCTTCAGCCACAGGCCCGTGACCACGGTCGCCACCGATTGAGTGGCGAGGGCCAGCGGAAAGGAAATGCCCAGAACCGTGCGCCAGTTCAGACGCACCGTGCGGATCGTGCCCTCGATGAGCTCGCCGACGCCCAGTGGACGCAGCGGGATCACGCCGGGCTGCGGCGCACGCGGGGGAGGGGCCCAGCCGTTGCCGCCCCAGCCCCCGTGCCCGCCGTTCTCCCGCTTTCCCCCGGTGCTCCGGGCGCGGTCCCGGGCCGGACGGCGGGGGGCCGGCGGGCCCGCGGCAGGAGTGGACCAGGTGCCCTCGGGCGGCTGCTGCCGGGCCCACTGCGAAGAGGGCGCCGCCTCGTCCGCACCGGTGGCCCGATCCGCCGGAGCGGGCTGTTCCGGAGCGGGTGGCGCCTGCTCGTCGGAGGGGGAGGGCCCGGGCGAGACCCGGCCCGGAGTGTCGTTCATTGTCAGTCGCTCCTTCTCGGTGCCCGTTCGCCGGGTTCGGCGATGACACGAATGCTGGCAATCGTGTCACGGCGCCGGGGCGCCCGACGGGCCACGGCGGGGCGCGCACCGGAGCTCGTACGAGGGAGGTCGACAAGGGCACCTTCAATACTCGGAGCGACACGGGCAGACTGGACAGATGGCCGATCAGTACGCGGTACCCGCGGAACCCGCCCTTCCTTCCGACGTGCCCGCCCTGCGCTGGGACGAGCCCCCCGAAGGGCCGGTGATCGTCCTCCTCGACCAGCGCCGGCTCCCCGCCGAAGAGGTCGAGCTGGTCTGTACGGACGTTCCGGCGCTGGTCGAGGCGATACGCTCCCTCGCCGTGCGCGGCGCGCCGCTGCTGGGGATCGCCGGCGCTTACGGCCTGGCCCTCGCGGCCGTGCGCGGCTTCGACGTCGACGACGCCGCCGAGACCCTGGCCCACGCCCGGCCCACCGCCGTCAACCTCGGTTACGGAGTGCGGCGTGCCCTGCGGGCGTACCACGCCGCCGCCAAGGGCGGCGCCGACAGCGAGCGCGCCGCCGCGGCCGCCCTCGCCGAAGCCCGCGCCCTGCACCGGGAGGACGCCGAGGCCAGCGCGCGCATGGCCGGACACGGGCTGGCCCTGCTGGAGGAACTGCTGCCCGGCGGCGGCTACCGCGTCCTGACCCACTGCAACACCGGCGCCCTCGTCTCCGGGGGCGAAGGCACGGCCCTCGCCGTAGTGGCCGCCGCGCACCGTGCGGGGCAGCTGAGGCGCCTGTGGGTGGATGAGACGCGGCCCCTGCTGCAGGGGGCGCGGCTGACCGCGTACGAGGCCGCACGGGCCGGTATGGCGTACACGCTGCTCACCGACAACGCGGCCGGGTCGCTCTTCGCGGCGGGTGAGGTCGACGCGGTCCTCATCGGCGCGGACCGGATCACCGCGGACGGTTCGGTGGCGAACAAGGTGGGCAGCTATCCGCTGGCTGTGCTCGCCCGCTACCACCACGTGCCGTTCATCGTGGTGGCACCGGGCACCACGGTCGACCTCGGGACCGCGGAAGGCGCGGACATCGAGGTGGAGCAGCGGCCGGGGCACGAGGTGACGGAGTTCGCCGCGGTGCCCCCGGCCGGAACGGGTGGCGAGGTGGGCACCGGCGTGCCGGTGGCACCGCTGGGGACGCAGGCGTACAACCCTGCGTTCGATGTCACACCACCGGAGCTGGTGACCGCGATCGTCACGGAGAACGGCGTGGTCTCGCCGGTCACACGGCAAGGTCTGGCGGAGCTGTGTGCCAGAGCGCGAACGGGACTTGGGAGTGTGCCGGGCTGATTTCCACAGGCGATATCCGCACCGGGCGGCAGGGCCCGAAGGTGTCCCTGGTCAATGGGACACACCGGAAAGTGTCACTCACGACAGGTGAGCTGTGTCACCCGGCTCTATGGACCGGATGCGAAAATGGGATGATGTCGATATGAAGGGACGCGTCCTTGTCGTCGATGACGACACCGCACTGGCCGAGATGCTCGGCATTGTGCTGCGTGGTGAGGGTTTCGAGCCGTCGTTTGTAGCGGATGGCGACAAGGCACTTGCTGCTTTTCGTGAGGCAAAGCCGGATCTGGTGCTGCTCGACCTCATGCTGCCCGGACGGGACGGCATCGAGGTCTGCAGGCTGATCCGGGCCGAGTCCGGAGTGCCGATCGTGATGTTGACCGCCAAGAGCGACACGGTCGATGTGGTGGTCGGACTGGAATCCGGGGCTGACGACTACATCGTCAAGCCGTTCAAACCGAAGGAGCTGGTGGCCCGTATCAGGGCACGTCTGCGCAGGTCGGAAGAGCCGGCGCCGGAGCAGCTGGCGATCGGTGACCTCGTCATCGACGTGGCCGGGCACTCGGTCAAGCGCGAGGGCCAGTCGATCGCGCTGACCCCGCTGGAGTTCGATCTGCTCGTCGCCCTGGCCCGTAAGCCGTGGCAGGTGTTCACCCGTGAGGTGCTGCTGGAGCAGGTCTGGGGCTACCGGCACGCGGCCGATACCCGGCTGGTGAACGTGCACGTCCAGCGGTTGCGCTCGAAGGTCGAGAAGGACCCCGAGCGGCCGGAGATCGTGGTGACCGTGCGGGGCGTGGGCTACAAGGCCGGGCCGAGCTGACATGTCGGGCAACGGTGCCGCCCCGGAGCGGGGCGTGGGGCGGCCCGTCGACACGGCGGGCGGCATATCTCTCCGCCGGCGGCTGCGGCGCGCCGGACGGCTGCTGTCCGACGGCGCGGCCGCCGGGTCCGTCCACCCGGTGCTGAGGCTGTACGTGCGCTGGGTGCGGCGCCCGCTGCTGCCCGCGATGCGGCTGTGGCGGCGCAACATTCAGCTGCGGGTGGTCGCGACGACCCTGCTGATGTCGGTCGGCGTGGTGCTGCTGCTCGGCGTGGTCGTCATCGGACAGGTGCGCAACGGGCTGCTGGAAGCCAAGCGGCACGCCTCGCAGAGCCAGGCCGAGGGCGGATTCAAGGCGGCGCGGGACGCCGCCGACAGCGACACCCGGGGCGGTCAGGACGCCGCGCAGTCCGGCGCGCGCGGGACCACCGACTCCGGGGCCTGGCTGACGGCCCAGGTGCAGCAGCTCGCCAGCGGCGGCCAGGGCGTCTACCACGTGGTGGCCCTCAGCTCGGGCGGCACCAGCGCCTCGGCCGGCGGCCCGCGCGGCCCCAGGGCCTCCGGCGAGGTCGACCCCGAGCTCAGCATCCCCGCCGACCTGCGCAAACAGCTCGACACCAAGACGGGCGCGCTGGAGCGGTCCGGGACGGTGAAGCACGACGCTTCCGACGAGGGCGAGCCCGCGCTGATCGTCGGCAAGCGCATGTACGACGTCAACGGCGAGCCGTACCAGCTCTACTACCTCTTCCCGTACACCCAGGAGGAGAAGTCCCTCAGCCTGGTCAAGGGCACGCTGGCGACCGCCGGGGTGTTCGTGGTCGTCCTGCTGGGGGCCATCGCCTGGCTTGTGGTGCGGCAGATCGTGACGCCCGTGCGGATGGCGGCCAGCATCTCCGAGCGGCTGGCGGCCGGTGTTCTGCAGGAACGGATGAAGGTCACCGGCGAGGACGACATCGCCCGTCTGGGTGAGGCTTTCAACAAGATGGCACAGACGCTCCAGGTGAAGATCCAGCAGTTGGAGCAGCTGTCGCGGATGCAGCGGCGGTTCGTCTCCGACGTCTCGCACGAGCTGCGCACCCCGCTGACGACCGTACGGATGGCCGCCGAGGTCATCCATGAGGCGCGGGGCGACTTCGACCCCGTCACCGCGCGCTCCGCGGAGCTGCTGTTCGGGCAGGTCGACCGCTTCGAGTCGCTGCTCTCCGACCTGCTGGAGATCAGCCGTTTCGACGCGGGCGCCGCGGCGCTCGAAGCCGAGCCCGTCGACCTGCGGGATGTGGTCAACCGCGTCCTCGAAGGGGCGCAGCCGCTCGCCGAGCGCAAGGGCACCGGCCTGATCGTCCAGGGTGCCGAGCAGCCGGTGATCGCCGAGGCGGACGCGCGGCGCGTCGAGCGGGTCCTGCGGAACCTCGTGGTCAACGCGGTCGAGCACGGTGAAGGACGGGATGTGGTCGTGCGCCTGGCCGCCGCCGGCGGTGCCGTCGCGGTCGCGGTGCGTGACTACGGTGTGGGCCTGAAGCCCGGCGAGGCGACGCGGGTCTTCAACCGCTTCTGGCGGGCCGATCCCGCCCGTGCCCGGACGACGGGCGGCACCGGCCTGGGCCTGTCGATCGCCGTCGAGGACGCGCGGCTCCACGGCGGCTGGCTGCAGGCGTGGGGCGAGCCCGGCGGCGGTTCGCAGTTCCGGCTGACGCTGCCGCGGACGGCGGGGGACGCGCTGCGCGGTTCGCCGATCCCGCTGGAACCCGACGACTCGCGGCGCAACCGCGGACTGAACGAATCCGGAGTGCCGCCGACCGTGGCGGGCCGCAACGGCGGAGTGCCGGCGCAGGGCCAGGGGCAGTCGCCCGTGCCCGCGCAGACGCGCAGCGCGCCGCCGTCGGTGGACCCGACGGCGCTGCCGGGCAGCGGGGCACGGGTCGTCGCACGGCCCGGGGGCGCGCCCTTCGACAGGGCCGACGGCGCCGGGGCAGGACGGGCCGGACGGGCCGGACACGAAGGGCAGTCGCGTGGGCGCTGAACGAAGACGACACCGCCCGGAGCGGGGTGCGCGGCGGCGCTCGGCTGGTCTCGGCGCGCTCGCGCTCAGCGGCGCGCTGCTGGCGGGCTGCGCCTCCATGCCGGACAGCGGAGAGGTCACCGAGGTCGACTCCTCGCGGCGGGCCGACGCCGACTCGCAGGTGCGGGTGTACGGCGTCGCGCCGCACAAGGGGGAGCAGCCGCAGGAACTGGTGGCGGGCTTCCTCGAGGCGACGACCAGCGACGACCCTGACTACGCCACGGCCCGGCTGTACCTGGCCAAGAGCGCGAAGCGGAAGTGGGAGCCCGGCTCGGTGACGACGGTGCTGGCCGGCCCGCCCCAGGTGAGCGTCGAGCGCACCGGGGACCGGGCCGAGGACTACACCGTCACCCTCACCGGCAAGCAGATCGCGAGGATCGACGCCAAGCACGCGTACAAGCCGGACGAGCGCCCCTACCAGACGCAGATCCACATGGCGCGGGAGGACGGCGAGTGGCGCATCGACGCCCTGCCGCCCGGTGTGGTGCTCGGGAACGCCGACTTCCAGCGGATCTACCGTTCGGTCAACAAGTACTACTTCGCGGAGCTGGGCGCGGGCGGCCCGGACCGCGGGCGGAACGTGCTCGTCGCGGACCCCGTCTATCTGCGCAAGCGCATAGACCCCGTGACCTCCACGGTCAAGGCGTTGCTGGACGGGCCGACGAGCTGGCTCAACCCGGTGGCCTCGACGGCCTTCCCGACGGGCACCCAGGTGGTGGACCAGCGGCTTTCCCTGGACGACTCGAACGCGCTGAAGGTGCGGCTGAACAAGGCGGCGTCGGCCACCAGCCAGGACCTGTGCCGGCGCATGGCGGCGCAACTGCTCTACACCGTGCAGGAGCAGTCGGTGAAGGTCAGCCAGGTCACGCTGCAGCGCGAGAACGGCTCGCAGCTCTGCACGCTGGGGCGGGAGGAGGCCCGGTCGTACACGCACGACCCGAGCTCCGGCCCGCCCGACCGGCAGTACTTCGTCGACGCGCAGCACCGCATGGTGAGCCTGGCCGACGGCGAGAACACCGCCCGGCGCGTGCCGGGCCCCTTCGGCGCGGACAACGGCGTGCAGCTGAAGTCGGTGGCGGTGGACCGCGGCACCGCGCCCCGGGCGGCGGGCGTGGCGGCCAACGGCCAGGCGCTGTACGTCGCGGAGCTGGAGTCCGGCGCGCCGCTGGGCGACGCCCGGCTGACCGTCCGGGGCAGTGGCAAAACGGGTCTGACGCCGCCCAGTTGGGACGGGCTGGGCGATCTGTGGGTCGCGGACCAGGACCCGGACCGGCCGCGGTTGCTGCGCCTGCCCGGCGGGACGGGCGCGCCCGAGGAGGTCCAGGTGCCCCGGCTCGACGGCGGGCGGATCACCGGGCTGCGGGTGGCCGCGGACGGGGTGCGGATCGCGCTGCTGGTGACGAAGGGCGACCGGACGACCGTGAAGCTGGGCCGCGTCGAGCGGCGCGGCGGCGCCGGGAAGCCGAGCCTTTCGGTGCAGGAACTGCGCTCGGTGGCGCCGCGGTTGGAGCAGGTCGACGCGGTGTCGTGGGCCGGCGGCAGCCGGCTGCTGGTGGCGGGGAACGAGCAGGGCGGCCTGCAGCTGTTGCAGTACATCGAGACCGACGGTTCGGTGTCGAACGCCTCGGCGCTGCCCGGGATCACGGGCGTGCGGGGAGTGGCCGCGCCGGAGAACGCGTCCAAGGTGTCGGCGCTGGTCGCCGAGCGGGACGGCGGGATCGTACGCCTGCTGCCGGACACCAATTGGAAGCTGGTGACCAAGGAAGGGTCGGCACCCGTCTACCCCGGGTAGCCGGGCAGCCGGGGTGGCCAGGAGCTGAAGGGCCGGGAGCCCGGTGCTCGTGCCGGGGTCCCGTGCCCCTGCGGGTTTTCCACAGGGGTGGCAGCGGCGACCGCCCGGCGGGACAGTGGATGCATGCGCGGGTGGTGGCAGGAGATCACCGGCCTGGTGCTGCCGGCGGACTGCGCGGGGTGCGGCCGGCAGCGGACGGTGCTGTGCGAGCGGTGCCGTGGCGCGCTGAGCGGGGGCCCGGCACGGCGGGTGTGGCCGGACCCGGTGTCGGCCGGGCTGCCGCCCGTTCACGCGGCGGCACGGTACGGCGACACGGTGCGATCGGCGCTGCTCGCCCACAAGGAGAGAGGCGCGCTGGCGCTGGCCGGGCCGCTGGGGGCCGCGCTGGCGGGAGCGGTGCACTCGGTCGTCCACGACCGGGCCGGGGCCCCGGGCGGTGGCATACGGGCCGGGGCGGGGCCGTTTCTGCTGGTGCCGGTGCCTTCGGCGCGGCGGGCGGTCGCGGCGCGGGGGCACGACGCGGGGCGGCGGATCGCGCTGGCCGCCGCGAGAGAGCTGCGACGGGAGGGTACGCCTGTTCGGGTGGCGGCGCTGCTGCGGCAGCGCAGACTCGTCGCCGACCAGTCCGGGCTGGACGCGGAGCTGCGCGGGGCGAATGTCTCGGGGGCACTGGGGGTAGCCGAGGGGGCGGAGCGGTTGCTGATGGGGGAAGAGCCGGTGGTGCTGGTGGATGACCTGATGACGACCGGAGCTTCGCTGACCGAGGCCGCCCGGGCCGTCTCCCGGGCGGGTGGCGAGGTGCTGGGAGCCGCTGTGGTGGCCGCGCCTTCGCGTTCCTTCGGAATAAACCGGAACTGACCGGGAACGCGATTCGTTCCTGATGGAAACGGCGGGAAAACACCTGAATGGAGGTACGTCCCGGTAGGGACTACCGACAGTCGTCCGAGCGAGATATGTTCGGTTGTGAGGAATGGCAGGTGCTATGCCTCTTATCTCCGAATGGCGCGTTTCGCGCGCTTTCGCGGATGCTGGAAGTCGACGGGGTGTAGACCTGCCGATGGGGGAGGAGGAGGTGACAACCGCCTAGTCGGTGGCTCCGGGTATCCCCGGAGTCTGTTGCAAGAGGGATGCGCTCCGCACCTTCGGCGGGGCGATCCGGGAACGGAGTTCTGCGTGGACATCGTCGTCAAAGGCCGCAAGACCGAGGTGCCCGAGCGCTTTCGCAAGCACGTGGCCGAGAAGCTGAAGCTGGACAAGATCCAGAAGCTCGACGGCAAGGTGATCAGCCTCGACGTGGAGGTGTCCAAGGAGCCCAACCCCAGGCAGGCCGACCGCTCCGACCGTGTGGAAATCACCGTCCGTTCCCGTGGACCGGTGATCCGGGCGGAAGCAGCGGCTGCCGACCCGTACGCCGCGCTGGACCTGGCCGCCGGAAAGCTGGAAGCGCGGCTGCGCAAGCAGAACGACAAGCGTCACACCCGCCGGGGCAACGGACGGATTCCCGCGAGCGATGTCGCGTCGACCGTGATCGGTGCCGCGGAGCTCACCGACAGCGGTGAACTCGTCGCGGACCACCCGGTGGACGGCGTGCCGGTCACTCGTATGGGACCGCTGGAAGTCCAGGGCGAAGGCCCCCTGGTGGTCCGGGAGAAGACCCACACCGCCGCTCCGGTGACACTCGACCAGGCGCTCTACGAGATGGAGTTGGTCGGTCACGACTTCTATCTGTTCGTCGACTCCGAGAGCAAGATGCCCAGTGTCGTCTACCGGCGGCACGCGTACGACTACGGCGTCATCCGTCTCAACGCCGACCCGCTGTTCGAAGCGGAGCCGGGCGGTGCGGGCGGGGCGCTCGGCGGCTGAGTCCATCCCGCTGTGAACGGTGCCCTTGGAGTGCTGCCGCACTCCGGGGGCACCCCCGTGCGAGTGCGGTATCCCCGCCCGGCCGCCCGGCATGAAATCATGGCCGGGCGGCCAACCGCCGGTTCGCCGAAACCGGTTGGCGCGCAGCAGCAGACTGCAAACCGTGAGGGGCTCTGGGCCTTCAGGGGCCTTCAGGGGGAGGAACGATGGCGGACAGGTTCGGGCCCGTACCGGTGCCCGGCGAGGACGACGACGAGGGCGCCGGCGGCGACCGGGGCACGACACGCGAGGACCCCATCAGGGTGCTGGTCGTGGACGACCACGCGCTCTTCCGCCGGGGGCTGGAGATCGTCCTCGAACAGGAGGAGGACATCCAGGTCGTGGGCGAGGCCGGTGACGGTGCCGAGGCCGTGGACAAAGCCGCCGACCTGCTGCCCGACATCGTTCTGATGGATGTCCGCATGCCCAAGCGGGGCGGCATCGAAGCCTGTACCTCCATCAAGGAGGTCGCACCCAGCGCCAAGATCATCATGCTGACGATCAGCGACGAGGAAGCGGATCTCTACGACGCGATCAAGGCGGGGGCGACCGGCTACCTCCTCAAGGAGATCTCCACCGACGAGGTGGCCACCGCGATCCGGGCCGTCGCGGACGGTCAGTCGCAGATCAGCCCCTCGATGGCGTCCAAGCTGCTGACCGAGTTCAAGTCGATGATCCAGCGCACCGACGAGCGCCGGCTGGTGCCGGCGCCCCGGCTCACCGACCGGGAGCTGGAGGTGCTGAAGCTCGTCGCGACCGGTATGAACAACCGTGATATCGCCAAAGAGTTGTTCATCAGCGAGAACACGGTGAAGAACCACGTCCGGAACATCCTGGAGAAGTTGCAGTTGCACTCTCGGATGGAGGCTGTGGTGTATGCGATGCGGGAGAAGATTCTGGAGATCCGCTGACGCGGGCTGACGCTGCTGCTGCCGCGGCTGGGGGTCCGGGGGTTATCCCCCGGGGAGGCGCAGTATCAGCGAGAACACGGTGAAGAACCACGTCCGGAACATCCTGGAGAAGTTGCAGCTGCACTCTCGGATGGAGGCTGTGGTGTACGCGATGCGGGAGAAGATTCTGGAGATCCGCTGACGGCGGGCCCAGGACCGGCCCAGGGCTGTGCCCGGGACCGGGCTGTGCCCGGACCGTGCTCAGGACCGCCCCCGAGTCAGGCCAGGGCCGTGACCAGAGCCGCCGCCAGTGCGGGGCTGTCGCAGCGCTCTATGCGCACCGTGTCGCAGCCCACCCACTCGGCGGCCTCCCGGAGGGCCCGGGCCATGGGGGCCACCGCCTCGGGGCCGTCGAGCGACACCTGCCGGGCCACCAGCGTGCCGCCCTCGCGAGCCGGATCCACCCGGCCCGCCAGGCGCCCGCCCGTCAGCAACGGCATGGCGAAGTATCCGTGCACCCGCTTGGGCTTGGGCACATACGCCTCCAGCCGGTGGGTGAAGCCGAAGATCCGCTCCGTGCGTGGCCGGTCCCAGACCAGGGAGTCGAAGGGCGAGAGCAGCGTCGTGCGGTGGCGGCCCCGCGGCGGTGCGGCCAGCACCGCCGGATCCGCCCAGGCCGGCTTGGACCACCCCGCCACCTCGACCGGCACCAGGCCCGTGCCCTCGATGACCGCGTCCACCTGATCGCCCTTGAGGCGGTGGTAGTCCGCGAGGTCCGCCCGCGTCGCGACGCCCATGGCCGCGCCCGCCTGGGCCACCAGACGCCGTATGCACTCGGTGTCGGTGAGGTCGTCATGGAAGAGCGGCTCCGGCACCGCCCGCTCCGCCAGGTCGTACACCCGCTTCCAGCCGCGGCGCTCGGTGCAGACGACCTCGCCCGTGTCGAGCAGCCACTCCACCGCGATCTTCGTCTCCGACCAGTCGTACCATTCCCCGCCGTTCTTCGCGCCGCCCAACTGCGTCGCCGTGAGGGGGCCGTCGGCCTTGAGGCGGTCACGGACGGCCGCGCAGGAGCGCTCGGCGTCCTTCATCACGTGCCAGCGGTGGCCCCGCGCCTGGAAGGCCCGCCGCCGGAACGCGAAGAGCGGCCACTCCTCGATGGGCAGGATGCACGCCGCGTGCGACCAGTACTCGAAGCTGTGCGGCGGCCCGGGGGCCGCCTCCGCCGCGCGCGGCGTCCAGTACGCCGACTCGACCGGGCCGCGGCCGACCGCGCCCAGCCGCGCGTACGGCACCAGCTCGTGCGACCGGGCCAGCACCGAGATGGTGTCCAGCTGGACGGCGCCCAGCTGCCGCAGCACCCCGCGCACCCCCGCCCGGCGGTCCGGGGCGCCGAGCAGTCCCTGGGCCCGCAGGGCCATGCGCCGCGCCTCGCCGGCCGACAGGTGGTGTGCGGGCGCAGGGCCCTTGGCAGCGGCGGCAGTTGTCATGCTGGAGACCATGCCGCCAGCCTAGGGGCGGCCACTGACAACGCCCGGTCCCCCGTCCGGTCAGCCGCGCTCGGGGTAGGGCAGGTACGGCGTTTCCGAGGGCTGCCCCAGGTCCGAGGGCAGCAGGGAGGCGATCCACGCGTCACGGCGCGTACCGGAGTGCAGGATCTTCGCCCGCAGGGTGCCCTCCATGCGGAACCCGATTTTGCGGGCGACCGCCCGGGAGGCTTCGTTGCCCGCCTCCGCGTACCACTCCATCCGCTCCACGCCCAGGTCCGCGAAAGCCCAGCGGATCACCTCGCGCGACGCCTCCACCGTGTACCCCCGGCCGCGCTGCTCCTTGGCCGCCCAGTAGCCGAGCTCCGCCTGCCGCTCGGGCGTGCGCAACTGGGCGAGCCGCACCAGGCACATCGCCCCCGCCAGCTCGCCGGTTTCCCGGGAGAAGAAACCGAACGTGTACATGGAGTCATCACGCCAGCCGTTCGGACAGGTGTCCCCGATGAACACCTCGGCGTCCTCCGGCCGGTAGGGGGACGGCACGCTGGTGTAGCGCGGGATGTCCGGGTCCTGACAGGCCGCGTGCACGGCTTCCGCGTCGGAAGGGGCGAAGGGGCGCAGCAGCAGGCGCTCGGTCGTGAGGGTCAGGGGCTCCATGCGCGGAGTCTAGATTCCGGGGGCCCGGCACCTTCGGGAATATCCGTTCGTTCCATATGCGGGTGACAACCCGGCCTCGGTGCCGACGGACCTCCCGGCGCGGCGGGGTCCTCGCTTACGATGGCCGTTGCGGCGGGGACTGTCCCGTCGTGCCCGCGCACCTTCCCCTGCCTGCGGCGGGGGACCCCAGTGCCAGGCCCGACCGGCAAGGAGTCAGCCTACGTGTCCGTCTTCGGCAAGATCATGCGTGCAGGAGAAGGCAAGATCCTGCGCAAGCTGCACCGCATCGCGGACCAGGTCAATTCCATCGAAGAGGACTTCCTCTCCCTCTCCGACGCCGAGCTGCGGGCTCTGACCGACGAGTACAAGCAGCGCTATGCCGACGGTGAGAGCCTGGACGACCTGCTCCCCGAGGCTTTCGCGACCGTGCGCGAGGCGGCCAAGCGCGTCCTCGGCCAGCGCCACTACGACGTCCAGCTCATGGGCGGCGCGGCCCTGCACCTCGGATATGTCGCGGAGATGAAGACCGGTGAGGGCAAGACCCTCGTGGGTACGCTCCCCACCTATCTGAACGCCCTGTCGGGCAAGGGTGTCCACCTGATCACGGTGAATGACTATCTGGCGGAGCGCGACTCCGAGATGATGGGCCGGGTCCACAAGTTCCTCGGGCTTTCGGTCGGCTGCATCCTCGCCAATATGACCCCGGCGCAGCGCCGTGAGATGTACGGCTGCGACATCACCTACGGCACCAACAACGAATTCGGCTTCGACTACCTGCGCGACAACATGGCGTGGTCGCAGGACGAGCTGGTGCAGCGCGGCCACAATTTCGCGGTGGTCGACGAGGTCGACTCCATCCTCGTCGACGAGGCCCGTACGCCGCTGATCATCTCCGGCCCGGCCGACCAGGCCACCAAGTGGTACGGCGACTTCGCCAAGCTCGTCACCCGCCTCACCAAGGGCGAGCCGGCCAACCCGCAGAAGATGATCGAAGAGACCGGCGACTACGAGGTCGACGAGAAGAAGCGCACGGTCGCCATTCACGAGGCCGGCGTCGCCAAGGTCGAGGACTGGCTGGGCATCGACAACCTCTACGAGTCGGTCAACACCCCGCTCGTCGGTTATCTGAACAACGCCATCAAGGCGAAGGAACTGTTCAAGAAGGACAAGGACTACGTCGTCATGGACGGCGAGGTCATGATTGTCGACGAGCACACCGGCCGTATCCTCGCCGGCCGCCGCTACAACGAGGGCATGCACCAGGCGATCGAGGCGAAGGAAGGGGTGGACATCAAGGACGAGAACCAGACCCTCGCCACGATCACCCTGCAGAACTTCTTCCGCCTCTACGACAAGCTCTCCGGCATGACCGGTACGGCGATGACCGAGGCCGCCGAGTTCCACCAGATCTACAAGCTCGGTGTGGTGCCGATCCCGACGAACCGCCCGATGGTCCGCAAGGACCAGTCCGACCTGATCTACCGGACCGAGGTCGCGAAGTTCGACGCGGTCGTCGACGACATCGCGGAGAAGCACGAGAAGGGCCAGCCGATCCTGGTCGGCACCACGTCCGTCGAGAAGTCCGAGTACCTCTCGCAGCAGCTCGCCAAGCGCGGCATCCAGCACGAGGTCCTCAACGCCAAGCAGCACGACCGTGAGGCGTCGATCGTCGCCCAGGCCGGCCGCAAGGGCGCCGTCACCGTCGCCACCAACATGGCCGGCCGTGGTACGGACATCAAGCTCGGCGGCAACCCCGACGACC
Organism: Streptomyces sp. NPDC046215; assembly: GCF_040646215.1. Classification (NCBI taxonomy): domain Bacteria; kingdom Bacillati; phylum Actinomycetota; class Actinomycetes; order Kitasatosporales; family Streptomycetaceae; genus Streptomyces; species Streptomyces sp. NPDC046215. Next base: position 14,116 of record NZ_JBEYZW010000055.1, read on the forward strand.
TCGCCGAGGCGGAGCTGCGCCAGCGCGGCCTGGACCCGGTGGAGCACGTCGAGGAGTGGGCGGCCGCGCTGCCCGCGGCCCTGGAGCGGGCCGAGGCCGCGGTCAAGGCCGAGTTCGAAGAGGTCAAGTCGCTCGGCGGGCTCTATGTGCTCGGCACCGAGCGCCACGAGTCGCGCCGTATCGACAACCAGCTGCGCGGCCGCTCCGGCCGTCAGGGCGACCCGGGCGAGTCCCGCTTCTACCTGTCGCTGGGTGACGACCTGATGCGGCTGTTCAAGGCCCAGATGGTCGAGCGCGTGATGGCCATGGCCAATGTGCCCGACGACGTGCCGATCGAGAACAAGATGGTCACCCGCGCCATCGCCTCCGCGCAGTCCCAGGTCGAGCAGCAGAACTTCGAGACGCGTAAGAACGTCCTGAAGTACGACGAGGTGCTCAACCGCCAGCGCGAGGTCATCTACGGCGAGCGCCGCCGCGTCCTGGAGGGCGAGGATCTGCAGGAGCAGATCAAGCACTTCATGGACGACACCATCGACGACTACATCCGCCAGGAGACCGTCGAGGGCTTCGCGGAGGAGTGGGACCTGGACCGGCTGTGGAGCGCGTTCAAGCAGCTCTACCCGGTGAAGGTCACCGTCGAGGAGCTGGAGGAGGCGGCCGGCGACCGCGCGGGCATCACCGCCGAGTTCATCGAGGAGTCCATCAAGGACGACATCCACGAGCAGTACGCGGCCCGCGAGGCGCAGCTGGGTTCCGACATCATGCGGGAGCTGGAGCGCCGCGTCGTGCTGTCGGTCCTCGACCGCAAGTGGCGTGAGCACCTCTACGAGATGGACTACCTCCAGGAGGGCATCGGCCTGCGCGCGATGGCCCAGAAGGACCCCCTGGTCGAGTACCAGCGCGAGGGCTTCGACATGTTCCAGGCCATGATGGAGGGCATCAAGGAGGAGTCCGTCGGCTACCTGTTCAACCTGGAGGTCCAGGTCGACCAGCAGCTGGAGGAGGTCCCGGTGCAGGACGCGGCCCGCCCGTCCCTGGAGAAGGACGTCCAGGACGCCGTGCCCGCCGGTGCCCGGCCCGAGATCCGTGCCAAGGGCCTCGACGCCCCGCAGCGGCCCGACCGGCTGCACTTCTCGGCCCCCACGGTGGACGGCGAGGGCGGTGTCGTCGAGGGCGACTTCGCCAGCGACGACCGCCCGACCCGCTCCGCGGCGGACGGCATGACGCGCGCGGAGCGCCGCAAGGCCCAGAAGAACAGCGGTGGCCGCCGCCGCAAGAAGTAACGGCGGACAGCGGCGGCGGGGCGGGGCACGGAAAAGGTGCCCCGCCCCGCCGCTGTCATGTGCGGGCCCCGCCCAGCTCGACCGCCGCGCACCGCCACCGCCGGTCCGTGCCGCGCTCCAGGCGGAACGCGAGCGCGTGCAGCCGGTCGCCGACGACGACCCGGGCGTACGCCTCGATCACTCCGGGCCGGGGCAGGAACTCGCCGCAGTGCCGGACGAACGGCGCGCGGCCCGGCGGCGCGGGCCGCAGCGGTGCCTGCGGGGCCAGCACGGCGAGCTGGTCGTACGCGGCGCCGAGGGTGTGCCCGAGCATCCAGTGGACGGGGCGCTGGCCGCTGAGGGTCAGCAGCAGCCGCTCCGCGAACCAGTAGCGGGGCAGCCGCTCCCGCTCCCGGCGGCGGGCCGCCGGGGCCGGCTGGGGGCGCCGGGCGTCGGTGCGGCGCGGTGGCGCCGTCCTGCCGCCCGGGCCGGTCGTCCTGGCCGTCCGGGTGGAGCCGGTGGTCCTGTGCATGCTGATCGCCCCCGAGGTGCCGGGCCCGGTGGATTACCGGGCGGTAGCTTCGGCGGTGATCTTCCCCAGGGGGCCGGGGAGCGGCAAGGACGGGCCGCCGCCCCGCGGCCGCCCGCACGGGTTCACCTATCCGGGCGACCGCGAGGTCCCGGCGCTCTTCGCGGCCCTGTTCGCGGCCCTGTTCCCGGGCCGCCCGCGGGCGGCCCGGTGGACGGATCGGGGCCGTCCGCACCAGGGCTCCCGGCACTTCGAAGGGGGACCTGCGCCCGTATGCTGGCAGCACGGTTCGTCAGTCTTCAGGCTCTTTCAGGAAAGCGGCTGTCATGCGCGTCTACGTCCCCCTGACCCTCTCCGGTCTCGCCGAGGCGCACAGGACCGGGCAGCTGGGCCCCGCCCCGCTGGACGCGTTCGCCGTCACCCCCGCGCTGCGCGAGTGGTACCTCTCCGAGGACGTCGAGGAGCTGGAGTACGCGGCCCTCGGCCGGGCCGCCCAGGCGTCGCTGCGCATGCTCGCCACGGACCCCGCAGCCGCGCGCCGCCGGGTCGTCGTCGCCCTCGACGTGGCCGACGGGGCCACGGCCTTCGACCCGGACAGCGGCCTGGACCGGTCCACGATCGGCGGGGTGCGCCTCACCGCCGCCGTGCCCCTGGCGAAGGCGGCGGCCGTCCACATCGACTCCGGCGACGCCGAGGCGGACGTCGCGGCCGCGGCGGCGGCGCTGGGCGCGGCGGACCTGGGTGACGACGACGCGCAGTTCACCGTGGACGGCGCGGAGGACCACGAGCTGATGTGGTTCGGCGTTCAGGAGATTCCCGGCCTTCTCTGACGGCGCCCGGCCGGGGCGGCATTGTCAGACCCGATCGGTACGGTCTTCGTCATGGGGAAGCACGTGGCACACATCGTCTGGGACTGGAACGGCACGCTTTTTCACGACATCGACGCGGTGATGGCGGCCACCAACGCCGCCTTCGCCGAGATCGGCCTGGAGCCGATCACCCTGGAGCGGTACCGCGAGCTGTACTGCGTCCCGATCCCGCTGTTCTACGAGCGGCTGATGGGCCGCCTGCCCACCCCGGCCGAGTGGGACCACATGGACGTGGTCTTCCACCGCCACTATCAGGACCACCGCGTGCGCTGCGGCCTCGCGGACGGCGCCGAGGACCTGCTGGCACGCTGGCAGGCCGCCGGCCGCACGCAGTCGATCATGTCCATGCACGGGCACGAGGACCTGGTGCCGCTGGTCCGGGGCTTCGGCATCGAGCGGAGATTCGTCCGCGTCGACGGCCGTACGGGCCCGTCGGGCGGCAGCAAGGCGGAGCACATGGTCCGCCACCTCGCCGGGCTGGAGGGCATACCGCCCCGGCGGACGGTCGTCGTGGGCGACGCCCTCGACGACGCGGTCGCCGCCGCGCACGTGGGCGCCCACGCCGTGCTGTACACCGGGGGCTCGCACAGCCGGGCCGGGCTCGCCGGCGCCGGGGTGCCCGTGGTGGACACCCTGGCGGAGGCGGTCAGGGAAGCGGAGCGGCTGGTCGGCGAGGGCCGGGAAGCGGGCTGAGCGTGCGCCGGAGATGGCTGAGAGTCACCCAGGGCGGAAGGGTGGGCGCGTCGCTGTCCATACCGTCAAAGTTCCGCCCCGGGTTTTGTACACAAACGGCTCATGACGCCGCCCGGGGGAAGAGCGATAGCCTTACCAGGTGATCAGCGCGATATCCAGCAGGGGCGACGGCGCCCCTGTCCTGCGCCCGGAGCGCCACCGCGCCCCGGCGGCCGCTGGTCCCCCGTATCGGGTCCGTCCGACGAAGTTGGTCGAGAACGCCCCGATCACCTCTCATTCCGGCATACCGTCGAGGACGACCGGATACCCCGCGTCGCGGCGTGATGCCTCCACCACCTATGTCACGCAATGGCGCGCGACAGGAGCCAGAGGACATGCAGACCAAGCTGGACGAAGCCAAGGCCGAGCTGCTCGAGCGGGCGGCCCGTGTCGCTGAGAACAGCCCGGCCGGGGGGCAGCAACCGACCGGGCCGAAGGGCGAGGGCAGTCTCGACCCGGAGACTCTGACCGCGTACCTCCAGCGTTACTACCTGCACACCGCGCCCGAGGATCTCAGCGGCCGGGACCCGGTCGACGTCTTCGGCGCCGCGCTCTCGCACTACCGGCTCGCCGAGAACCGGCCGCAGGGCACCGCCAACGTGCGGGTGCACACCCCGACCGTCGAGGAGAACGGCTGGACGTGCACCCACTCCGTCGTCGAGGTCGTCACCGATGACATGCCCTTTTTGGTGGACTCCGTCACCAATGAGCTCTCCCGCCAGGGGCGCGGCATCCATGTCGTGATCCACCCCCAGGTCGTCGTGCGCCGTGACCTCACCGGCCGCCTGCTGGAGGTCCTCGGCTCCAACTGCGACGCCCACGGCTCGGGCAAGGACGCCGTCCTGCCCCACGACGCCCTCACCGAGTCCTGGATCCACGTCGAGATCGACCGCGAGACCGACCGCGGCGACCTCAAGCAGATCACCGCCGACCTGCTGCGGGTCCTCTCCGACGTCCGCGAGGCCGTCGAGGACTGGGGCAAGATGCGCGACGCCGCGCTGCGCATCGCCGACGGCCTGGCCGACGAGCCCACCGCCGACGACGTGCCCGAGTCGGAGGTCGGCGAGGCCCGCGAGCTGCTGCGCTGGCTGGCCGCCGATCACTTCACCTTCCTCGGCTACCGCGAGTACGAGCTCACGAAGCTCGCCACCGACACCGGCGAGGAGGACGTGCTCAGCGCCGTCCCCGGCACCGGGCTCGGCATTCTGCGCTCCGACCCCACGCACCACGACGAGGGCCACCACGCCGGCCCCGTCTCCCCCTCGTTCAACCGGCTGCCGGCCGACGCCCGCGCCAAGGCCCGTGAGCACAAGCTGCTCGTCCTCACCAAGGCCAACAGCCGCGCCACCGTGCACCGCCCCTCCTACCTCGACTACGTCGGGGTGAAGAAGTTCGACGCCGACGGCAATGTGATCGGCGAGCGCCGCTTCCTGGGCCTGTTCTCCTCCGCCGCGTACACCGAGTCCGTGCGCCGCGTCCCCGTCGTGCGCCGCAAGGTCTCCCAGGTCCTCGCGGACGCCGGTTTCACCCCCCACAGCCACGACGGCCGCGACCTGCTCCAGATCCTGGAGACCTACCCGCGCGACGAGCTCTTCCAGACCCCGGCCGATCAGCTGCGGGCCATCGCCACCAGCGTGCTCTACCTCCAGGAGCGCCGCCGGCTGCGGCTGTACCTGCGCCAGGAGACCTACGGGCGCTACTACTCCGCGCTCGTCTACCTGCCGCGCGACCGCTACACCACCGGCGTCCGGCTGCGGCTGATCGACATCCTCAAGGAGGAGCTCGGCGGCAGCAGCGTCGACTTCACCGCCTGGAACACCGAATCGGTCCTCTCGCGGCTGCACTTCGTCGTGCGCGTCGAGTCCGGTTCCACCCTGCCGGACCTCACCGACGCCGACGTCGAGCGGATCGAGGCCCGGCTGGTGGAGGCCGCCCGCTCCTGGGCGGACGGCTTCGCCGAGACGCTGACCGCCGAGGTCGGCGAGGAGCGCGCCGCCGAGCTGCTGCGCCGCTACGGCCAGGCGTTCCCCGAGGGCTACAAGGCCGACCACAACCCGCGCAGCGCCGTCTCCGACCTCGGTCACCTGGAGAAGCTGACCACGGCCGGCGGCGGCCACGACTTCGAGCTCAGCCTCTACGAGCCGGTCGGCGCGGGCCCCGGCGAGCGCCGCTTCAAGATCTACCGCACGGGTGAGCCCGTTTCGCTCTCCGCCGTCCTGCCGGTCCTGCACCGGCTCGGCGTCGAGGTCGTCGACGAGCGCCCGTACGAGCTGCGCTGCTCCGACCGGACGACCGCCTGGATCTACGACTTCGGTCTGCGGATGCCCGAGCGGATCGAGGGCGACGACGCGCGCACCCGCTTCCAGAACGCCTTCGCGGCGGTGTGGACGGGCGTCGCGGAGAACGACAACTTCAACAAGCTGGTGCTGCGGGCCGGTCTCGACTGGCGGCAGGCCATGGTGCTGCGGGCCTACGCGAAGTACCTGCGGCAGGCGGGCTCGCCCTTCAGCCAGTCCTACATGGAGGACACCCTCAGCACCAACGTCCACACGACGCGGCTGCTGGTCAACCTCTTCGAGGCGCGGATGTCGCCGGCGCTGCAGCGCGCCGGGCGGGAGCTGATCGACGGGCTGCTGGAGGAGCTGGACGGCGCCCTGGACCAGGTGGCGAGCCTGGACGAGGACCGCATCCTGCGGGCCTTCCTCACCGTCATCAAGGCCACGCTGCGCACCAATCACTTCCAGCGCGACCCCGAGGGCAAGCCGCACGGCTACCTCTCCCTCAAGCTCGACCCGCAGGCCATGCCCGAGCTGCCGGCGCCGCGCCCCGCGTACGAGATCTGGGTGTACTCCCCGCGCGTCGAGGGCGTGCACCTGCGCTTCGGCAAGGTCGCGCGCGGCGGTCTGCGCTGGTCCGACCGGCGTGAGGACTTCCGTACCGAGGTCCTGGGCCTGGTCAAGGCGCAGATGGTGAAGAACACCGTCATCGTGCCGGTCGGCGCGAAGGGCGGCTTCGTCGGCAAGCGGCTGCCGGACCCGGCCGTGGACCGTGACGCGTGGCTGGCCGAGGGCATCGCCTCGTACAAGACCTTCATCTCCGGTCTGCTCGACATCACCGACAACATGGTCGGCGGCGAGGTCGTCCCGCCCAAGGACGTCGTGCGCCACGACGGCGACGACACCTACCTCGTCGTCGCCGCCGACAAGGGCACCGCGACGTTCTCCGACATCGCCAACGAGGTCGCGCAGTCCTACGGCTTCTGGCTCGGGGACGCCTTCGCCTCCGGCGGTTCGGCCGGCTACGACCACAAGGGCATGGGCATCACCGCCCGCGGCGCCTGGGAGTCGGTCAAGCGCCATTTCCGCGAGCTCGGCCACAACACGCAGACCGAGGACTTCACGGTCGTCGGCGTCGGTGACATGTCCGGTGACGTCTTCGGCAACGGCATGCTGCTCTCCGAGCACATCCGCCTGGTGGCCGCGTTCGACCACCGGCACATCTTCCTCGACCCGACGCCGGACGCGGCCGTCTCCTACGCCGAGCGCCGCCGGCTGTTCGAGCTGCCCCGCTCCTCCTGGGCCGACTACGACACCTCCCTGCTGTCCCCGGGCGGTGGCATCCACCCCCGTACGGCCAAGTCGATCCCCGTCAACGCGCACGTGCGCCAGGCGCTCGGCATCGAGGCGGGCGTCACCAAGATGACCCCCGCGGAGCTGATGAAGGCCATCCTGCGCTCGCAGGTGGACCTGCTGTGGAACGGCGGCATCGGCACGTACGTGAAGGCGTCCACCGAGTCGCACGCGGACGTAGGCGACAAGGCGAACGACGCGATCCGCGTCGACGGCCAGGACCTGCGGGTCAAGGTCGTCGGCGAGGGCGGCAACCTGGGCCTGACCCAGCTCGGCCGGATCGAGTTCGCGCTGAGCGGCGGGCCGGAGTCCGCCGGCGGCCACTCCGTCGGGGGGCGCTGCAACACCGACGCCATCGACAACAGCGCCGGTGTCGACACCTCCGACCACGAGGTGAACATCAAGATCCTGCTCAACTCGCTCGTCATCGACGGCGACATGACCGTCAAGCAGCGCAACAAGCTCCTCGCGGAGATGACCGACGAGGTCGGCGAGCTGGTCCTGCGCAACAACTACGCGCAGAACGTGGCGCTGGCCAACGCGGTCGCCCAGGCGCCCAGCCTGCTCCACGCGCACCAGCGGATCATGCGCCGCCTCACCCGGGACGGCCACCTCGACCGGGCCCTGGAGTTCCTGCCCACCGACCGGCAGATCCGCGAGCGGCTCACCGCCGGCCGGGGGCTGACCCAGCCGGAGCTGGCGGTCCTCCTGGCTTACATCAAGATCACCGCCGCCGAGGAGCTGCTCGCCACCGGGCTGCCGGACGACCCGTACCTGGAACGGCTGCTGTTCGCCTACTTCCCGCGGGCCCTGCGGGAGTCCTTCGGCGAGCAGATCGACGGGCACGCGCTGCGCCGCGAGATCATCACGACCATCCTGGTCAACGACACCGTCAACAGCGGTGGTTCGACCTTCCTGCACCGCCTGCGGGAGGAGACCGGGGCGTCGCTGGAGGAGATCGTGCGGGCGCAGGCCGCCGCCCGGGAGATCTTCGGTCTCAACGGCGTCTGGGACGCCGTCGAGGCGCTCGACAACGTCGCCGCGGCCGACGTGCAGACCCGGATCCGGCTGCACTCGCGGCGGCTGGTCGAGCGCGGCACGCGCTGGCTGCTCAACAACCGCCCGCAGCCGCTCCAGCTGGCGGAGACCATCGAGTTCTTCCACGACGGCGTGGCCACCGTCTGGAACGAGCTGCCCAAGCTGCTCAAGGGCGCCGACATCGACTGGTGGCAGTCCATCCACGACGAGCTCGTGGCGGCCGGGGTGCCGGACGAGCTGGCCGTGCGGGTGGCGGGCTTCTCCTCCGCCTTCCCGGCGCTGGACATCGTCGCCGTCGCGGACCGCACGGGCAAGGCGCCGCTGGACGTCGCCGAGGTCTACTACGACCTCGCCGACCGCCTGCACATCACCCAGCTGATGGACCGGATCATCGAGCTGCCGCGGTCCGACCGCTGGCAGTCCATGGCCCGCGCCTCCATCCGCGAGGACCTGTACTCGGCCCACGCGGCGCTCACCGCCGACATCCTCTCCGTCGGCAACGGCACCTCCTCGCCGGAGGAGCGCTTCCGGGCGTGGGAGGAGCGCAACGCGGCGATCCTGACCCGGGCGCGCACCACGCTGGACGAGATCCACGGCTCGGACTCCTTCGACCTGGCCAACCTCTCGGTGGCCATGCGGACGATGCGGACCCTGCTGCGGACCCACAGCTGACGCTGGAGTGAACAAGGGGCGCCCCCGGGGAGAAATCCCCGGGGGCGCCCCTTTTGCCGGGTTGAGGCGTGTTAAGAGAGACGGATGAAAGGCGTCTCACGGCTTGCCTCCTCCCCGCGGTGCAGAGAGACCGCCCTCGCGGTCGCCGTCTACCTCGCGGTGGCGGCGCTCGGCTTCGCCGTCCTCCTGCTGATCGGCCATCACCTCGGGCGCGGCACGGGGGAGCTGCTGCACCGGTGGGACAGCGGCCACTATCTGCGCATCGCCCGGCGGGGCTACCCGGGCGAGCTCACCTACCGGCCGGACGGTGAGCCGGCGTTCAGCAGGCTCGCCTTCTTCCCGCTCGTCCCCGCGCTGATCCGCGGTGTCCACCTGCTGACCACGCTGCCCTACGCCTACGCCGGGGTGGTGGTCTCCTGGTGCGCCGCCGCGGTGGCCGCCGCGGGCGGGTACGCGCTCGTGCGGGCCGTCGGCGGGCGGCCGGGCGCCGGGTACGCGTGCGTGGCGCTGTGGGCCTGCTCGCCCTACGCGTTCGCGCTGTGGGTGCCCTACTCGGAGGCGGTCTTCAGCGCCGCCGTCCTCTGGGCGATGGTCGCCCTGCTGGCACACCGCTGGCTGACGGCCGGCGTGCTGTGCGCCGTGGCCGGGACGGTGCGGCCGACCGCCGCCGTGCTGATCGGGACGGTGGTGCTGACCGCCGGGTGGGCGGCGGTCCGCGGGCGGGACGGGTGGCGGCCGTGGGCGGCGCTGGCGGTGGCGCCGCTGGGGCTGGTCGGCAGCTGGCTGTTCCTGGGGAGCCGGGTGGGGCGGGCGGACGGCTGGTTCGAGGCGGAGCGGGCGTGGGGGCAGTCGTTCGACTACGGCCGGGGCACCGCGCGCGTCCTGGGCGACATCCTGCTGTACCGCGATCCCGGGCGGGTCGCGGATGTGCGCGGCGCCGTGGTGCTCGCGCTGGTGCTGCTGACGGCCGTCGCGGTGCTGGCCCTGGCGCTGGACCGGAACGTGCCGTGGCCGCTGGTCGTGCTGGTGGCGGGGGCGTGGGTGCTGATGGTCGGAACGCCTGCTTCGCCGCTGTCCAAGCCCCGCTTCATGCTGCCGTTCCTGCCGGTTCTGCTGCTGTTGGCGGCGCGGCCGCTCGCGCGTGCTCCGCTGGGGGTGCGGGTGGGTCTCTACGGTGGAGGTGCGGTGGTCTCGGGGTGGTACGCGGCGGGGTTGCTCGTGCTGTTCGTGGGGTCGCCGTGATGCGCGGGGTCGTCGGGGTGGGGGCCTGGGCTGCGGCCGTGGTGCGGCAGCGCCCGGAACACCCAGGCGCGGTAGGACCAGAAGCGGAACAGGGTGGCCGCGCCGATGCCCAGGAACTTGAAGAGGTTGCTCTGGAAGGGGGTGTCCCGGCCGAAGCCGTAGGTGGCGATGTAGAGGACCCCGTTCTCGATCACCAGGCCGACGGCGCTGAAGACGGCGAAGAGGGCGATCTCCCGGCTGCGGTGGCTCTTGTCGCGGTCGCGGTAGGTGAAGTACCGCAGGCCCAGGTAGTTGAAGGCGATGGCGACCACCGTCGCGATCACACTGCACCGGACGACCGGCAGGTCCGTGGTGGCGCGGCAGAGGTTGAAGACCGCGAGGTTGACGAAGATCCCCAGGCCGCCGACCGTGCCGAACTTGGCGAATTCCCGTCCGAGGGCCAGCAGCCCGGACGGCTGTGTCCCTCTCGGCTGCCCCGGCGTGCCGGGTCGCCTGGATGTCCTCGGTCGCAGGGGTCGCAAGGGCCTCTCCCGATACGCTCGCCACGCAAAGCAGACATTTGCCGCAGAGAACTGATTGTAGTGTAAATTGCCGCAAAAAATGACGCAGTGCTACGACGACGGCGAGGACAGTGGCATGACAGAGGCGGTACTGCTCGTCGGCGGCAAGGGAACCCGGCTCCAGCCGCTGACCCTCAACACGCCGAAGCCGATGGTCCCGGCCGCCGGGGTGCCCTTCCTCGCCCACCAGCTGGCCCGCGCCCGGGCCGCCGGCATCGGCCACGTCGTCCTGGCCACCTCCTACCTCGCCGAGGTCTTCGAGCCCTACTTCGGCGACGGGTCGGCCCACGGGCTGCGGCTCACCTACGTCACCGAGGACCTGCCGCTGGGCACCGGCGGGGCCATCCGCGGCGCCGCCGACGCGCTGACGGCGGGCCCCGGCGAGCCCGTCCTCGTCTTCAACGGCGACATCCTCACCGGCGTGGACATCAGGGGGCTGCTGCGCCGCCACGCGCAGGCGCGGGCCGACGTCACCCTGCACCTGACCCGCGTCGCCGACCCCCGCGCCTACGGCCTGGTGCCCACGGCCCCCGACGGGCGCGTCCTCGCCTTCACCGAGAAGCCGCGGCACCCGGAGGAGATCGTCACCGACCAGATCAACGCCGGGACCTACGTCTTCCGGCGCGAGGTCGTCGACGCCATCCCCACCGGCCGGCCCGTCTCCGTGGAGCGCGAGACCTTCCCCGGGCTGCTGGCCCGGGGCGCCCTCCTGCACGGCGTGGTCGACGCCTCGTACTGGCGGGACCTGGGGCGCCCCGCCTCCTTCGTCCAGGCGTCGGCCGACCTCGTGCGCGGTGTCGTCCGCTCGCCCGCCGTCCCGGGCGAACCGGGGGAGTACCTGCTGCTGCCCGGCGCACACGTCGAGGCCGGGGCCCGGCTCGGCGGCGGCACGGTCGTCGGCGCGGGGGCGTACGTGGCGGCGGGCGCCGGCGTCGAGGGGTCCGTCGTCCTGGACGGGGCGCGCATCGAGGCGGGCGCGCGGGTGCGCGCCAGCATGGTCGGACGGCGCGCCCGGGTGGGCCCGCGGACCGTGCTCGACAGCGCGGTGATCGGCGATCTCGCCGACATCGGCGCGGACAATGAACTGCGCGACGGAGCCCGCGTCTGGTGCGGCATGACCATCCCCGCCGCCGCCATCCGCTTCTCCGCCGCCTGACGTCCGCCGCCCCGCCGTCCGGCCCGGCCCCGGGCCGCCACCCACCGTGCCCCACCGTGCTCCACCGACAAGGACAGGCCCATGAGCGCACCCAGCAACCCCGCCGGCCTCACCCCGCTGCCCGCGGAGTGGAGCCGCACCGCGACGACCGTGGTCATGCCCACGTACAACGAGGCGGACAGCCTCCCCGTGACGGCCGAGGCGGTCATGGCGCTGCCGCTGGACGGGCTGCGGCTGCTGGTCGTCGACGACAACAGCCCCGACGGCACCGGCAAGATCGCCGAGGACCTCGCCGAGCGGTACCAGGGGCCGCAGGGCCCCCGGATGTCCGTCCTGCACCGCACCGCAAAGGACGGCCTCGGCCGCGCCTACGCCGCCGGGATGGCCCGCGCCGCCGACGACGGCGCCGCCTACGTCATCCAGATGGACGCCGACGGCAGCCACCCGGCCGCCAAGATCCCCGAGCTGCTCGGCGTCGCCCTCGCCACCGGGGCGGACGTCGTCGTCGGCAGCCGCTACGTGCCCGGCGGCAGCCTCTCCGACGCCTGGGCCGCCCACCGCAAGCTGCTCTCCCGCTGGGCCAACGCCTACGCCAGCACCGTCCTCGGCACCCGCGTCCGCGACATCACCGGCGGCTTCAACCTCTGGAGCGCGGCCGCGCTGCGCGCCATCGACCTCGACACCGTCGACAGCGCCGGATACAGCTTCCAGGTCGAGATGAAGTACCGGGCGCTGCGGGCCGGGCACACGGTCATGGAGGTGCCGATCCACTTCGAGGACCGCGCCGCGGGCGAGTCGAAGATGAACCTGGCGGTGCAGCTGGAATCCGTGGCCATGCCATGGCGCCTGCGGACGAGGGCCGCCCGTGCCTCCGGCGACCGCACCCGCTGAACGGGTGACCCCGCGCGCCGTCGCCGGGGTCCTCGGGGGCGTCCGCGCGGTCGGGTCGTACGCCAGGAGGGTGTGGCCCGCGGTACGCGGGGCGGGCGAGCGCGAGGCGGAGGGCCGCTCCCGTACCGGGCATGCCCGAACGAACCAGGCAACGGCCCCCGGCTACCGCCGGGAGGTGCCCCCGGTGCCGGGCGTCACGGGCCGGACGGGGCCGGGCCCGTACGCGTCCCACCGGATGGCCGCCGTCGCCGCCCTCCTGCTGGTCACGCTGCTGCTCCTGATGGCCGTGCGGCTGCCGTGGGCCGGAGACCTGGGCATGCACGCCGCCGTCCTGGAACGGCTGCGCGCCGACCCGGCCCACCCGGGCAACCCGCTCGTGGACGCCGACACCCCCAGCCCCTACTACTCGCCGTGGACGGTCCTGCTGGCGCTGCTCGCCTCCGCGACCGGCCTGGGCACCTTCACCGTGCTGCGGCTGGCCGCGCTGGCCGCCCTCGTGCTGCTCGTCACCGGCGTCCGCGCCTTCGTCCGCACCCTGACGCCCGGCCGGGCGGCGGTGCCGCTGGCGCTGCTGTGCCTGCTGTTGCTGTACGGGACGCGGCTGTTCGCGTGGAGCGGGTTCCCTGGGCTCACCTCGCTGTCGCTCACGCTCGCCTATCCGAGCGCCTTCGCGTGCGGCCTGGCCTTCCACCTGTGGGCGCTGCTGCGCGGCGCCCTGGCCGCCGGCCGCGGGCTGCCGGCCTTCCTCGGCCTGGGCCTGCTGCTCGCCGGGGTGCTGCTCAGCCACCAGTACACCGGGGCGGTGGCCGCGCTCGGCGCCGCCGGCGTCCTGCTGGGCGCCCGGCCGTGGCCCGCCCGCGCGGTTCTGATCCGGGTGGGCGCGGGGGCCGTCCTGGCGGTGGCGGTCCTGGCCTGCTGGCCGTACTACTCCTTCTTCTCGCTGCTCGGCACGGACGGCCTGGACGACATCCACCGGCCCCTCTACGACCATCTGGGTACGAAGTTCTGCCTGGCGCTCCTGGGGATCGCGGCCCTCGCCGCGCGCTGGTGGCGCGACCGCCGCGACCCGCTGGTGCTCTTCTTCGCGCTGGGGGCCGCGGTGTTCGCCGCGGGCGGGCTGAGCGGCCACCACTCCTGGGGGCGGATCCTGCCGGCGGTCCTCCTCCCCGCCCAGCTCGCCCTGGCCGTCGAGACGGCCGAAGCGACGGGCCGGCGGCTGCGGACGGCGGTTCTCCCGCTGACGGCCGCGGCCCTGCTCGCCGGGGCGTGGACCCAGGCCGGAGTGCTCACGTACGTGCTGCGCCCGGCGGCGATCCCGCCCGTCCTGCGGCACGTGCACACGATCGCGCTCTGGCCGCCGTACGGACGGGTGGCGCGCGAGGTGCCCAAGGGGGCGACGGTGATGACGGACGACTATTACGCGCTGCGGATGATCCCCGCCTACGGGCCCTACACCGTCGCCCCCGCCTACCCCGACATCTTCCTGCCCGACGAACGCCGGCGCCGCGACGCCACCCGCCGCTACTTCGCCCCCGCCACCTCCCGGGCCGAACGGCTCGCGCTCCTCAGGGAGTACCGCGTGCGCTGGGTCCTGCAGAAACCGGGCCGGCCCGGTCTGCCGCCGGACGACCCCGCGCTCGGCAGGGCCGTGCGGGCCCCCGGCGGGCTCACCCTCTCGGAGGTGGCCGTCCGATGAGCGCGCCCGACGCCCTCGCCCGGTGGCTGCGCGGCCGGGCCCCCTGGCCGGTCCTCGCGGTGGCACCGCTGTGGGGCGCCCTGTACGTGGTGAAGGTGCTCAGCGGCTCGCGCGCGGCCATCGACAACGCGGTGGTGGTGCGGGCCGCCCGGACGCTGCTGGAGGGCGGCTCCCCGTACGCGGACAAACGGTTCCTCTACCTGCCGGGCGCGGTCTTCGCGGCGGTGCCCCAGGCGCCGGTCCCCGACCGGGTGCTGTTCTACGCGGTGCCGGTGGTCACCGCCGCGCTCGTCCTGGTGGGGGTGGTGCTGGCGCTGCGGATCTTCGGGGTGCGGGCGGACAGCCGGCTCGCGGCGGCGATGACCGCCGGGCTCGGGCTGTTCCTGCCGTTCTACGGGATCGTCCACCTCGGCAACTGGACAGTGCTGTCCGTGGTGGCGTTCCCGGCCGCCCTGCTGCTGGCCCGGCAAGGGCGCTGGTGCGGCGCCGCGGTGGTGATCGGCGCGGCCGTCGCCCTGAAGCCGATGCTGGTGCCGGTGCTGCTGCTGTTCGTCCTCGCCCGGCAGTGGCGGGCCCTGGCGTGGGCCGTGGGCGTGCCCGTCGCGGTGTCCCTGGCGGCGGCCGTGGCACTGCCCCGGCCGGAGCTGTTCTTCACCCGGACGCTCCCTTTCCTGCTGCACGGCCAGGACGCGTACGCGCGCCCGTTCGACGCCTCGTGGCCGGCCGTGCTGCCCCGGCTGGGCGTGCCGCAGCCGCTGGCCGTCACCCTCGCCGCGCTCGCGGCGGTGGCGGTGCTCGTGGCGGCGCGGGCGCGGTGGCGGGCCGGGGGAGACCAGGGGCTGCGGCTCGTGGAGTGCGCGTCGCTGCTGATGCTCGCGGCGTTCCTGGTGTCGCGGCCGTCGTTCCTGCACTACATGCTGGTGGTACTGCCGCCGCTCGTGGCGTCGGTGGTGGAGCGGACGGCCGCCGTGCGCTCGGTGTGGTTCTGGCTGCCGATGCTGCCGCAGGTCGCGGGGGTCCGCTGGCCCTACCTGGAGACCACGCAGCGCCACGCCTTCAAGGACATCGTCCTGATCACCGGGGTGGCGGCGGCCCTGGCCCTGCACGCCTGGAGACTGCGGGCGCGACCGCCGGACGAGGTGACTGTCAGTGGTCGCCCCTACGCTTTCCGTAGTGGCCGCGATTCACCGAATCGCGCCGATGGTTCTGATGGCGCGGAATGCGCACATCAGGACAATAGTGCTGACCGCACGGAAATGAGGTGACTGTGACCACCGCACACCCTCTCCCCGGCCCCGACGTCAGCGTCGTCGTGATCGCCTACAACGACGCCGAGCGGCTCCCGCGCGCCGTCCGGTCGGTCCTCGGCCAGTCGCTGCGCAACCTCGAAGTGATCATCGTCGACGACTGCTCGACGGACGACACCTTCACGGCCGCCCGGCGGCTGACCGCGGCCGACCCCCGCGTGCGCGGCCTGCGGCTGCCCGCCAACAGCGGCGGCTGCAGCGCCCCGCGCAACGCCGGCCTCGACACCGCCCGCGCCCCCTACGTGATGTTCCTCGACAGCGACGACGAACTGCCCCACCACGCCTGCAAATCGCTGCTGCTCACCGCGGAGGAGACCGGCGCCGACTTCGTCACCGGCGAGGTGACCCGCCTCTTCGAGGAGAGCGGCACCAGCGGCCTGTGGTACCCCGAGCTCTTCGACGACGTGAAGGTGTTCGACGGCATCCGGGCCGCACCGCGGTACTTCCTGGATCACCTCTCCACCAACAAGCTCTACCGCGCCGATTTCCTCGCCCGGCACCACCTGCGCTTCCCCGAGGGCATGCACTACGAGGACCAGCTCTTCACCGCCCGGGCCTTCACCCTCGCCCGTGCCTTCGCGGTCGTCCCCTGGCCCGTCTACACCTGGCGGCTGGCCGCCGACCCGGACCGGCCCTCCATCTCCTCCAGCCGCCACCACATCCACAACGTCGAGGACCGGATCACCGCGGCACGCCTCATCGACGCCTTCCTGGAGGAGTCGGGCAACGCCGACCTGAGGCCGGCGAAGGACGAGAAGTTCCTCCGCCACGACCTCCGCCTCTACCTCGGCGACCTGCCCTTCCGCGACCCGGGCTGGATCGAGGCGTTCGCCGGCACCGTCGCGCCCTACCTGCGCACCCTCGCCCCCGAGGCCCTCGCCGCCCTGCCGCGCGAACAGCGGGTCTGCCAGTACCTCCTGTGCGCCGGGCGGCTCGCCGAGGCCGCCGACTGCGCCCGCAGCCTCGACCGGCCCCGGCTCGCCCCCCGCCACGTCGTACGGCACGCCGGGCGCACCTACTGGGGCCAGTCCCCGCCACCGGACGCGGCGGCGGCCGCCGCGCTCGACATCACCGAGTGGCGCCTCGCGGAACAGCCCTTCCTCACCGGCCCCCTGCGCCACGAGGTGGTGCGCATCGACCCCGCCGGAGCGGTGCTCCGGTTCCACCTGCGCACCTACGACCCCGCCGGGCTCCTGGCCGACCCCGGGCCGATCACCGCCGAGCTGCGCATCGCCACCACCACGGATCCCCTCACCGTGCCCTTCCGCTACGACCCCGCGCCACCGGGCGGCGGCCCGCCGGAGTACCGCACCGCCGAGGTCGACCTCGACCCCGCCAGGATCCCCCTCGAAGCCAAGGGGTTCCGGGGGCGCCGCCACCCCGTCGTCGCCCTGCGGCGGCTCGGCCTCACCCGCACCGATCCGCTGCTGGCCCCCGCCGACCTGCCGCCGCTGCGCACCCGGCTGCCCCAGCACGGGCCCCTGACCGGGCACATCGTGCGGGTCGCCTGCGAGGACCACGGCGCGGGCCGGCTGCAGCTCACCTGGGAGCGCGCGGGCGCCCTCGGCCGCGCCGAGGCCGTCGCCCCCCGCCTCACCCCCGTCCGGCGCCGCGTCCACCGGCTCGCCCACCGCGTCACCGGGCCCCGCGCCAAGGCCCTCACCTACCACGAGCTGCAACGCCTGCCCATCGACGACGAACTGGTCGTCTTCGAGGCGCTGGAAGGCCGTGGCTACGCCGACAGCCCCCGCGCCCTCCACGAGGAACTCCAGCGGCGCGGCCTGCCGCTGCGCGCCGTGTGGTCCTACTCCGGCAGCCGCTCCTCCTACCCCCCGGGGGTGCCCCTGATCCGCCGGGGCAGCTGGGAGTACGTCCGCGCGCTCGCCCGCGCCCGCTACTGGGTCGACTCGCACGGCTTCCCGATGATCTACGGCAAGCGGCCGGGCACCCGCTATCTGCAGACCTGGCACGGCCAGGCGTTCAAGCACATGGGCTTCGACGTGCCGGAGCTGCGGCTCGCGAGCCCGGAGCGGCAGCGGCAGCACCGCGAGACGGTGGCCCGCTGGGACGCCCTCATCGCGCCCAGCGCGGAGTTCGAACGCACCTTCGTCCGCGCCAACGGCTACACCGGCGAGCTGCTGCGCACCGGCCTGCCCCGCAACGACGCGCTCGTCCGCTGGAACGACCCCGAACAGCGCGACCGCGCGAGCCTCGCACGGCAGCGGCTGGAGATCCCCGACGGGCGCAGGGTGCTGCTGTACGCGCCCACGTTCCGCGACGGCGCCCGCGGCAGCGGCGAGTCCGTCCGGGTGGACCTGGCGGAGCTGGTGCGCCGCACCGGCGAGGAGTGGACGGTGGTGGTCCGCCCGCACTACTACGAACGCTTCACCGTGCCCCGCGAGCTGGGCCACGCGGTGCGCGACGGCAGGGACTTCCCGGACCTCAACGACCTGCTGCTCGCCTCCGACGCCCTGCTCACGGACTACTCGTCGGTGATGTTCGACTACGCCAACCTGGGCCGGCCCATCCTGCTCTACACCGACGACTACGCGCGGTACCGCTCCTCCGCGCGCGGCACGTACTACGAGCTGCCCGACATCGCCCCCGGCCCGATGCTCACCACCACCGCCGAACTGGCCGCGGCGCTGGCCGACCTGGACGCGGTGCGGGAGGAGTGGGCCGGGGCGTACGGCCGGTTCCAGGCGAGGTTCAACCCCTACGAGACCGGCCGGTCGAGCAAGACCGTGGTCGACCTGTTCTTCGAGGGCACCGGGGCGGCCGGCACCACCGCGGCACCCGCCGGGGAGTGCGGCCGGCCGGAGAGATCCGGCGCCCGCAGGGAGCGGGGGGAGCGCGAAGAACGCGAAGAGCTCGGAGGGAGAGGCCGGTGAGCCCGCGCAACCTTTTCCTCGTCGGCATCGACGTGGACTCCATGGGCGGGTCGCAGCGCGTCCTGCACACCCTCGCCCAGGGGTTCGCCGAGCGCGGCCACCGCGTCGACCTGATCGGCATCCGCCCGAGCCCCGAGCCCCACACCTACACCGCCGACCCCGCCTACCGGCACACCACCCTCTACACCGCACCGCCCCCGCCCCCGTGGCGGGCCACCTCCTTCGCCGAGCGGCTGAGCCCCGCCCGGCTGTACGAGGCGCGCGCCGGACGCCGCGAGCGGGACCGGGCCCGCGCCCTGCTGGCCCGGCGCTTCGCCGAGGTCCGCGACGGCTACGTCCTCATCGGCTCGCCCTGGGCGGCAGTCTGGCTGAAAGCGGTGCAGTGGCCGCACCTCTTGGGCATCGGCCAGTACCACGAGTCGTTCCTCCAGGCCCGCTGCTCGGTCAACCTCCAGCTGATCCTCCGTCACTATCCGGCGCTGGAGAAGGCGGTGTTCCTCAGCGAACCGGACGCGGCGGAGTTCCGCCGCCACAGGCTGCCGAACACGGCCGTGATGCCCAACCCCCTGCCGTTCACCCCCGGCGCGCCGGCCCCGCTCGACACCCGGCGCGTCGGCGCGGTCGGCCGCCTGGAAGCGGTCAAGCGGCTGGACCGGCTCATCGACGCCTTCGCCGCGGCCTGCGCCGGCCCAGACGGCGCCGAAGCATGGGAGCTGCACCTCTTCGGCGACGGCCCCCAGGAGGCGGAGCTGCGCGCCCGGGCCGGGCGCCTCGGCATCGCCGACCGGGTCCGCTTCCGAGGCAGCGTCCGGAACATGTCCGCGGCCTACCGGGAGCTGTCCGTCCTGGCCCTCACCAGTGAGCGCGAGGGCCGCCCCATGGCGCTCGCCGAGGCGTCCGCGACCGGCGTGCCGTGCGTGAGCTTCGACCTGTCCGGCGGGGTGCGCGAGCTGGTCGACGACGGCCGCACGGGAACGCTCGTACCCCCCGGTGACACGGCAGGGTTCGCCGCGGCCCTGCGGCAGCTGATGACGGACGGGGCGCTGCGCGAACGCTACGGCCGGGCCGCGCGCCGCCATGTCGCGGGACTGAGCCTGCCGGTGGTCCTGGACCGCTGGGAGGCGATGTTCGAGGAGATCGACCGGTAGCGCGGTCGGGGAAACAGGGGGGATGACGATGCCGGGAGGGGACCGGGCCCGGGAGACCGCGGCCGCGCCGCCGCGCCGCGCCCCGGCGCGGCTACGCCCGGCGCAGCCGGCGCCGGACGATGCCCAGGGCGCAGTGCAGCCCGGGGGCCACGCGCAGGGCGAGCGAACCGCTCGCCGTCGCGTACGGCCGGGCCAGCAGCACCCCGTGGCGCAGGCTGGGCAGCGCCGAGCGGTGCAGGCCGCGCCCGGCCGCCCGGACGGAGGTGCGCAGGGAGGCGCCCTCCGCGCAGTGGATCCGCACCCGGAGGTCCCAGGTCTGCGGTGCCGTGCCGGCGCCGTCGCGGAGGCCGAGGTCGGCGAGGGCGGTGAGCCCGAGCGAGAGGCGGGCGCCCCACCCGGAGCCGCCCGCGGTCAGCGGCACGCCACGCGTGAGGCTCGCGCCGCCGCCCCGGCGGCGCAGTTCGACGTCGGCGGTGAGGGGGCGGGCGGCGGCCAGCCGCCCGTAGAGGTCGTGCACCCGCAGCCGCAGGACGACCTGGGGGCGGCCCCGGGCGCGCGGCCGGGCGTCGACGGTGACGGGCAGCTGGTGGGTGGGGACGGCGTCCGGGCCCGTGAGCCCGTCCAGGGGCGCCCCGGGGAGGTCCACCGCCCAGACCGGGCCGCCGCCGGCCGCGGCGTAGGGCGGCAGCAGCCGGGCCGGGCGCGCGGCGAGCTGGGCCAGCCGCCCGAGGTCGCGCGGCGCCTCGGAGGCCAGGACGACCCGGGCGGCCCAGCGGGCCGGGGGCCGGGCGGCGCGCAGCTCCGCCTCCTCGAACCCGGCCAGATAGCCGCGGGTCACCCGCCACCACGCGTGCCGGTAGCCGGGGCTGCGGGCGGGCAGCTCGCGGACGTACATGCGCAGGTCGTGGTCGAGGAACTTCACCCGGGCGGCGCGGGCCAGCGGCTTGCTGCCCGCGTCGAGGAAGACCTCCACGCTCCGCCGGTGGGCGGCCACGCGCGCCTGCCAGTTGGTGATGCGCTCCCGGTCGAGGGAGATCGACGGCGCGGCGGCGTCGCGGCGCACGTTCCAGATGTAGACGGGCTCGGGCACGATCGCGATGCGGGGCGAAGCCGCCATCACGCGCGCGGCGAAGACGAAGTCCTCGTAGACGAAGCGGCCTTCGGGGAAGGCGATGGCGTGCTCGGCGAGGAAGGCGCGCGCGTAAAGCTTGTTGACGCAGAGGGTGTCGTGGAGGAGCGCCGGGCGGTCCTCGGGGGAGCGGTGGACGGCGGCCCGCCGGTAGAGGCCGGGCTGCCAGCGGGTGTCGCGCCCCTGGGGCAGTTCACGGCGGACGCACAGGCCCGCCGTCACCGGCGTGCCGTGGCGCAGCGCGGCCCGCAGCAGGGCGTGTGCGGCGCCCAGGGGAAGCGTGTCGTCGCTGTCCAGGAACATCACGTACGGCGCGGTCGCGGCCCGGACGCCGTCGTTGCGCGGGGTGCCGCAGCCGCCGCTGTTGACCGCGCGGTGGATCACCCGCAGGCGCGGTTCGGCGGCGGCCAGGTCGTCGAGGATGCCGGCCGTGCGGTCGGTGGAGGCGTCGTCCACGGCGATGACCTCGGCGACGGCCGGCCCCTGGGCGAGGGCGGAGCGCACGGCGGTCCCGATGTGTGCGTCGTCGTCGAAGCCGATGACGACGACGCTGACCTGTGCCGCGAGCGGGTCCGGTGCGGGCCCTGGGGTGCCGCTGTCGCCTGCTGCCATAAAAAGCATTTTTACCTACAAAGCACTGTGAAACGGGTCATTCCATGCCCGGGCGTGGTCGATCGGTACAGGGAGGCACCGCGATGGGCGGGGTGAACGGGACGGACGAGCGCAGGGCCACCAGGGGGAGGGAGCGGACCGGCGCGCCCGGGCCGGACGCGCCCGCGCCCCCGCCCCGGCCGCGCGAGGGCCCGGCCACCGCCGGCCGCCGGGCGGCCACCGCCGTGCTCGTCCCCGCCGCCGTGATGCTCTGCCTCGGCCTGTGGGGGCTCGACCGGGGCACGATGTGGCGGGACGAGAGCGCGACCTTCCAGATCGCCCGCCGCTCCCTGCCCGATATGGGGCACCTCCTCGGCTCGATCGACGCCGTGCACGGCCTGTACTACCTGCTGATGCACCCCGTGCTGGCCGTCCGCCCCGACGAGATCGCCCTGCGGCTGCCGTCCGTCGCGGCCTCCGCCGTCACCGCCGGACTCGTCGCGGCCCTGGGATGCCGGCTGGCCGGGCCCCGCGTGGGCCTGTGGGCCGGGCTGCTCTACGCCGGCGCGCCCTTCGTCAGCCACTACGCCCAGGAGGGCCGCTCGTACGCCCTGGTGGCCACCGGCGCCGCCCTGGCGACCTGGCTCCTGGTCCGGGCCGTCGAGGGCGGCTCGCACCGGCGGTGGGCCGGCTACGGCGCGGTGGTCGCCGCGACCGCGCTGCTGCACGAGTTCGCGATCCTGCTCCTGGCCGCCCACGCCGTGACGCTGCTCGTCTCCCGGCTCCGGTGGCGGGTGTGGCGGGCGTGGGGGTGCGCGGCCGCCGGCGCGTGCGCGGTGCTGGTGCCGCTGGTGATCGTCTCGCGCGGACAGAGCGCCCAGGTCTCCTGGATCCGCACCCCCGGCCCGGAGCAGGCCGAGGCCCTCCTGCGCGCCTTCGCGGGCCCCGGCGACCTCGTCCTTGCCGTCACCCTCCTCCTGGCCGCCGTGGCCCTCCTCGCCCCCCGGCCCCGCAACGGCCCCCTGCACCTGACGGCCGTCGCCCTGCCCCTCGCGCTCGTCCCGCCCGCGCTGCTCTACGCCGCCGCCCAGTACCAGCCGCTCTTCCTCGACCGGTACCTGCTCTTCTGCCTCGCGGGCGTGCCGCTGCTCGCCGCCGCGGGCGCCGACCGGCTCCTCGGCCTCCTGCCCCCGCGGCGGACCGCGCTCGCCGCCGGAACCGCCGCCGTGGCGGCCGCGTTCCTCTGGCAGCTGCCCGTCCAGGAGCGCGAGCGCCTGCCCACCAGCCGGGGCGACGAGCTGGCCCGGCCCGCCGCGGTGGTCGCCCGGCTGGCCCGGCCGGGCGACGCGGTGCTGTTCCTGCCGCTCCACGAGCGCCGCACCGCCCTCGCCTACCCCGGCGCCTTCGCCGGCCTGCGCGACCTCACCCTCGGCCGGTCGCCCGCGGCCTCCGGCACCCTCTTCGGCGAGGAGGTCGCCACGGCCGGGCTGCGGGAGCGGCTGTCCCGGCTCCCGCCCGGCGCCCGGGTGTGGGTGGTCCAGGACACCCTGACCGTCGGCACCCGCTGGTTCCGCGCCCAGCGGGCCGAGCACGAGAAGACCCTCGTCCTCGACCGGCTCTGCCGGGAGGAGTCCTCGGTGTACGTGCGCGGGGGCGCCGTGTCGCTCTACGTGCGGCGCGAGTGAGCGGGCCCGCTGTCCGCCAGGACTTCGGCTGCGGTTTCGTCGCTGCCGGTTGCCGCCTGCGGCGGCGAGCGCCCTGCGGGCGCGTCCTCAAAGGCCGGACGGGCTGATACGGCTGAGCTCAGCCGATACCAGCCCGTCCGGTGACGGTGCGCCCCATGAACCGCGGACAGCGCCCCCGGCCGGCGCCCCTACTTGACCGCGCCCGCCATGACGCCGGTGACGAACTGCCGCTGGAAGGCGAAGAAGACGGCCAGGGGGACGACCATGGAGAGGAAGGCGCCCGACGCGAGGATGTCGATGTTGTCGCCGAACTGGCGCACCTGCTGCTGCAGGGCCACCGTGACCGGCGGGTTGCCGCTGTCCGCGAAGATCAGGGCGATCAGCATGTCGTTCCACACCCACAGGAACTGGAAGATCCCCAGCGAGGCGATGGCCGGGCCGCCCAGCGGCAGCACGACCCGGAAGAACAGCCGCACCTCGCCCGCCCCGTCCAGCCGGGCCGCCTCCAGGAGCTCACGGGGGATCTCCGCGAAGAAGTTCCGCAGCAGGAACACGGCGAAGGGCAGCCCGAAGGCGGTGTGGAAGAGGACCACGCCCGGGGTGCTCTCGAAGATGCCCAGGGTGTTGAAGAGCTTCGCCACGGGGATCAGCGCCACCTGCACCGGCACGACGAGCAGGCCGACCACGCCGATGAACCACCAGTCGCGGCCAGGGAAGTCCAGCCAGGCGAAGGCGTAGCCCGCGAGCGCCCCGATCAGCACCACCAGCACCGTCGCGGGAACGGTGATCAGCGCCGTGGTCAGGAGGGACTTCATCACCGTGTCGTTGTGGAAGAGGGCGCTGTAGCTCTCGGTCGTGAGCTGCGCGGGGTCGCCGAAGACCTTCCACCAGCCCGAGTACGCGATATCGCGCTTGTCCCGGAAGGAGGAGATCAGCAGCCCGACGGTGGGCATCAGCCAGAACAGCCCGACCACGACGAGGAAGACGCGCATGACGCCCCCGCCGAGGCGGCCGGCGATCCGCGCCGGCAGCGACCGTTTCCCCCGAACGACCGTGTCCAAAGAGGTCATCGCTGCCGCTCCTTCCGGATACGCCTGATGTTCACGAGCATCACCGGCAGCACGAGCAGCAGCAGGAAGACGGCGATGGCACTGCCGACGCCCTGGTTGACGTCGGTGCCGAAGGACGACTGGTAGAGCTGGAGGGCCAGGACGTTCGCCTTGTCGAGGCTCGCCCCCGGCGCGATGATGTAGACGAGGTCGAAGATCTTCAGCACGTTGATCATGAGGGTGATCAGGACGACCGCGAGCACCGGCGCCAGCAGCGGCACCGTCACCCGGCGGAAGACCTGCCACTCGGTCGCGCCGTCCACCCGCGCCGCCTCCAGCAGCTCGCGCGGCACGCTCGCCAGCCCCGCCGCGATGAGGACCATCGCGAAGCCCGCCCACATCCAGATGTACGCGCTGATGATCGCCGGGGTGACGAGCGAGGGGCCCAGCCAGTCGACGCCGTTGTAGTGCGCGGCGAAGTTGGCCGCGGGCAGCCGCAGCCGGGCGCCGTCCGCCGCCGCCGGCAAGGTGAAGGTGCCGTCGGCCGCCGTGGTGGCCGTGGCGACGGTCCGGTGGCCCTTCACCGCCTCCACCTTCACGCCCTTCAGGGCCTTCTCGCCCCGGTCGATCACGCCCTCGGTGCCCCCGCCGCCCCGGGTGAAGTCCCGCCACACCGTGCCCGTGACCTTCCCGGCGACCTCCCGCGCGGGAACGGCGTCCGCCGCGCCCTTGAGGTCCACCGGTTTGACGGCCACCAGGGGCAGCGCCACCGGGCTGGCCGCCGCGGCCGCCGCCCGGGTGGTGAACGCCCCGCCGTCCGCCCCGAGGCGCGCGCCGGGGCGGGGGTGCGCGCCGGGGTAGGGCGCGGGCTCGCTGAAGGTGTCGTGAATGCCCACCCACATGGCATTGGCGACGCCCCGCTCCGGGTTCTGCTCGTACACCAGCCGGAAGATGATGCCTGCGGCGAGCATCGAGATCGCCATCGGCATGAAGACGACGAGCTTGAACGCCGTTCCCCAGCGGACCCGTTCGGTGAGGACCGCGAAGATCAGGCCGAGCGCGGTGGCGACGGACGGAGCCACGATCACCCAGATGATGTTGTTCTTCAGGGCGGTGCGGATCCGGTCGTCGGTGAAGACCTCCTGGTAGTTGTCGAAGCCCACGAAGCCGTTGCCGGAGGCGTCGAAGAGGCTGCGGTAGACGGAGTAACCGATGGGGTAGACGACGAGGGCGCCCAGCAGGGCCAGCGCGGGCAGCAGGAAACAGGCCGCCACCCAGGGTCGGGTGCCCATCACGGTCCTGGGCTTCTTCGCGGGGGTCACGGGCGGTCCGGAGGCCGCGCCGCCGCCCGCTGTCGCGGTCGACATGGTGCAGCTCCCGTCAGCTCGTGAACGCCTCGGCCGCGTCGGACTCCAGCTTCCGCTGGGTGCCCGCCACGTCACCGGGGTTCTTCAGGAAATCCTGGAGGCGCTTCCACTCGCCCTGCCCCGGCTTGCCGCCGAAGGAGGCGGGGGCCAGGTCGGACATGTCGAAGCGGAAGTCGTCGCCCGCCGAGACCAGCGCCCCGGCGATGGAGCGCAGCACGTCGTTGGGGTAGGCGGCGAGATCGAGGTTCTTGTTGGCGGAGAGGAAACCGCCCTCCTTCGCCCAGACGCGTGCGGCGTCGGTGGAGGAGAGGAACGTCAGCAGGGCCTGCGCGGCCCGGCTGTCCTTGAGCACCACCCCCACGTCGCCACCGGTGACGACCGGCGGCCGGGCGCCCACCGCGGGGAAGGGGAAGACCTTGGCGTCCTTCCCTATGGCCGCCTTGGTGCTGATGATGTTGGCCGCGGCGAAGTCGCCCTCGAAGACCATGGCGGCCTTCGCCTCCTCCCCGCCGATGAACGTCTGGGTGACGGAGGCGGGGAAGGGGGTCTGAACCGCGCCGTCGTTGCCGTCGGCCAGCAGCTCCTTCTTGCCGAAGAGCTGCCCGAGCGAGGTCAGGGCGTCCTTCACGGACGGGTCCGTCCACTTGATCCGGTGGCGGGCGAGCTGGTCGTACTTCTCCGGGCCCGCCTGGGAGAGGTAGATGTTCTCGAACCAGTCGGTGAGCGTCCAGCCGTCCGCTCCGGCCACGGAGACCGGGGAGATGCCGTAGTCGGCGATCAGCTGGGCGGCCCGCAGGAATTCCGCCCAGGTCTTGGGCTCCTTGGCGCCGGCCGCGTCGAAGACCGCGGTGTTGTACCAGATGAGGGATTTGTTGCTGACCTTGAAATAGACGCCGTACCGCTTGCCTTCGAACGAGCCGAGGTCCTGCCACCCTTGGGTGAAGTTCTTGTTCAACTGTGCGGTGGCCTCGCTGCCGAGCGGCTTGAGCCACCCCTTGCGGCCGAACTCCTGCAACACGCCCGGCTGTTGCAGCATGGCCACATCAGGGGGGTCGCCCCCGGCGACCTTCGAGCCGACGAAGGAGGACATGTCGTCGCCGCTCGGCACGAACGCCACCTGGGCGCCCGTCCGCCGGGAGAACTCGTCCAGGACCTTGGTGAAGCCCTTCTGCTCGGCGCCCGTCCACACGGCGGTGACCTTGAGCTTCTGGCCTTTGAGCTGCGGCAGTTCGACGGTGCGCGGAACGGCGTCCGACGAGCTGCCGGCGCCCGGCCCGGCGGCGCCGTCGTCCTTCTCGTCGCTGCACCCCGCGGCCGTCAGGGCCAGGGCCGCCGCCACGGCCAGGGCCAGTGCCCCGCGCGCCCTCCGAGTTCTGCGAAGCGATCTGCCCATTGCGGCCCCTCCCCGTACGAGCTCCCCGCAGACCGGCGACCGCCCCGCTGCCCGGCGCCGCCCGCCTCCCGTGCGACAGTCCTACGCCCGCCCGCAAGCTGCCGCAATACCGTCTCCGGTGCCAACTCCCCGATCGTGACCGGGCCGTGATGAGCCACCGCACCTTTGAGGGCGGTGGGAAGGGGCGGGTCAGAGCAGCGGTGGGGCGGCCTCCGCTCCCGCCGACTGCGCGGCGCGCTGCAGGGCGCTGGCGAGCAGGGCGAGATCCGTCGGGCCGTTGCCCAGCTCACGCAGCGGACGGCGGGTCGGCGGATCGCCCATGCGCTGCCAGTCCAGCGGCACGACCGTCGGGCGGAGCGTGGCCGTCCGGGGGATGCGGCCCGTGACCCGGCCGGCCTGGAACGGGGTCGTCGCGTCGTCGTCCGGACGCATCAGCCGGCCGCGGCCCGGCGCGGGCTCACCGGCACCGCCGTCCGCCGCGCCGCCGTCCCCCGAAGGGGGCGCGATCTCCAGCGTCGCGCGCAGGCCGGCGCGCTCGACCGCCGCTGTGTCGGCCGTGCGCTCCGGCCGGCCGGAGGCCGCGACCAGATGCACACCGAGCCGCTCCCCGTCCCGCGCGACGGCCTCCAGGGCCCGCACCACGGAACCCGCCGCCGGGCGGCCCGTACTGCCCAGCGCCGGGGCGACCAGGGCGTCGAAGTCGTCGACGAGGACCACCAGGCGGGGCAGGGCGGTCGACGCGGTCAGCGACGGGCCGCCCCGCTGAGTGCGGAGCTTGAGCGTGCCGCTCGGCGCGGACTCCAGATCGCCCGAGGCGTCCGCCGGGCGCCGGGGGGAGACGATCTGCGCGGCGGCGACGGCGGCGTGCTGGGTGTGCCAGGCGGTGAAGTCGAGCCGGCCCAGCAGCTCGGCCCGGCGCTTGAGCTCGGAGCTGAGCGCCTGGGCGAACTCCCGCATCCGCACCGGGTCGGACGCCGCGAGATAGGTGGAGACGTGCGGCAGGTCCGTGCACAGCCGCAGCCCTTCGCCGCGCTCGGCCCCGGCGCCGTCGACGAGCACGAGCGAGAGCCGGTCGGGGCGGTCCGCGGCGGCGAGCGAGGCGGCGAGGGAGCGCAGCAGCTCCGTCTTGCCGCTGCCCGCGCCGCCCTCCACCAGCAGATGGGGCCCGTCGGCGGCCAGATCCACGGCGAGCGGGCCGTGCGGGCCCGCCCCCAGCACGGCGACGGCGCGCCCGCCGGGCCGGCTGCCGCGGTCGGTGGCCGCCGCCCAGCGGGCCGTCAGCGAGGCGGGGGTGGCCCGGGCGAGCCCCAGTTCGTCCAGCAGGCGTGACGTCCGCGGCAGGGCGGCCACCACGCGCGAGACCTGCCCGTCCACCGCGTGGGAATCCGCCGTGCGCAGGGGCGCCAGGGCCCGGGCGAACCGCTCGGCCCAGGCCCCGGACACGGCGTCGACGGCCGCGACCACCGAGGTGCCGGCCGGGCCGCCGGGCTCACCGGACCACGGCGCCGGCCCGTCGGCCGGGGCCAGGGCGTCCCGCGGCAGCCCGTACGGGCCGGCCGGGGCGGGGCGGGTGTCGACCGCCGAACCCGGCGCGCCGACGGGCGGCGGGTACGGGCCGGCGGCCTCCGGGGCGGGCCCGGCCGGGCCCGCCGGCGGCGTGCGGTGGATGACCTGGACGACCGTGGCCACATCGCCGCTCAGCAGGGCCACCGCACCGCAGTGCGGGAAGGCGGGCGAGGCGCCGCGGGCCGTGGCCAGGGTCGCGGACACCGGCGAGGCGGGGGTGGTGGCCGGGGCGTCCGCCAGGCACAGCACGTGGATGCCCGCCGCGGGGCCGCCCACGGCCAGCCGGGAGACGGTCTCGCGGAGCTCCGCCGAGCCGGGGTCGCCGTCCACGACGAGGACCGTGTACGGGCCGCTGTGGTGCTCCGCGGCCGCCGCGACGGCAGGCGGGGGCGCCGCCGCCCAGTGCGGGCCCAGGGGCCCCTCGTCGAGACGGCGGACGAGCTCGGCCGTGCGGGCCGCGGCCTGCTCGCGGTCGTAGGCCACCAGGAGCCGGGAGTCCTGCCCGCGCACCGGGCGCAGCTGCGGAAGCCAGCCCAGCCAGGCCCACTCCGCGAGCCGCTCCTCCGCGGGGCGCGAGCGGTCCGCGCTGATCAGGACGAGCTCCAGGGACGCGGGCGAGTGCAGCGCGGCCAGCTGGGCGAGCACCGACCGGGCCAGCCCGGACAGCCGGGCCCGGGGGCCGGCGAGGCCCAGTGCCCCGGCCTGGCGCAGCCCGACCGTCACCGGCACGGAGGCCAGGACGGTGCCGTCGGCGTTGTGGCGGTCGGCGGTGCCCAGCCGGACGGTCAGCAGATCGGGGTGGCCCGGGCCGCGCTCCCACAGGCGGGGGCCGGGGCCCAGGGCCGTCAGCAGCACGTTCGCCGGGTCCGGCCAGCGCTCGCGGAGCTCGGCCGCCGCGGTGCCGGCGTCCTCGGCGGCCCTGGCCTCCTCGGACCGGTCGTCCGTGGCCAGGGGCGTCATCGCGCCCCGCCCGCCGGTCAGCCGCCGGGCCCACGCGCTTATGCCGCTCTTGCGGCCGCCGCGCCGCGGGGTCTCCGCCTCGGACGCTCCCGGCGCACCGGTCGCCGCGCCCGCCGGGGCGTGCGCGGCGTCGGCCGCGCCGCTCAGGGGCACCCCGCGCCCGCCGTGCGTGACGGGGCTGTCCTCCGCGTACGAGGGGGAGCCGGGGGTGCCGGTGGCGAAGACGGCGGTCCCCAGCGCGGTGGCGGTGGGGCCGTGGCCGTCCGGGGTGCGCAGACCGCCCGGGGCGCCCAGCCAGAAGCCGGACGCCGGGGCGGCCACCGGGCCCTCCGGCCCGGTGGCTCCGGCGAGCGGGCCCGCGCCGGCGGCCACCCGCAGGTGGCCCTCGCCGTCCGGGGCGGCCGGGAGCACGCTCGGGCCGGCGTCGCCGGCGCCGTGCAGGCCGAGGACGGACTCGCCGACCCGCAGCAGCGCGCCCGGCGCGAACGGGACCGGCTGCCGGCCGACCGCCTCGCCGTCCAGGGCCGTGCCGTTGGTCGATCCGAGGTCCCGCAAGGTGACGCTGCCGTCGTCGGAAAGGGTGACGGCGCAGTGCAGCCGGGAGACGTCGGGGTCGTCGAGGGGGACGTCCGCCGCGGTGGAGCGGCCGATGCGGACCTCTCCGCCGTGCAGCAGGTGCACCCCGCCCGCGTCCGGCCCTGAGACGACGTGCAGCCGGGCCGCGGCCTCCGGGGTCCCGGAGGGGAGCACGCCCGCGTGCCGCTCCGGATCGGCCGGGGCGCCCAGCGACAGGACCGCGCCGTCGATCAGCGGGGGCTCGCCCAGGGCGCAGCGCTGCGGGTCGAGCCGCTCGGCGCCCGCGTAGACGACGACGGCCCCGCTGCCGAGGTCGCAGCCGGCCGCCGCGACGGCGGTCGCCAGGCCGTTCGTCACGCCGGCGAGGGCGGTCCCGGCGGGGGCGGTCACGAGCACGTCGCAGGCGCGAGTGGCGTTCGTGGTGTGGCCGCTGAGCGGCCCGAGGACGGTCAGCCTGATCTGCATCGCCGTCAACGGTCCCTTCCTGCCCCTGGTGTGCGCGACAGGGGCAAGAAAGCTTCCCGCAGCTTCCCCCACCGTGCACGGGCGCGTCGGCACGTACAGGTCACCACGTCGCGCGGGGCCGTCCGGTCCCTCCCCACCGCATCCGTGCTGCGAGCATCCTTGCACCTGCCGCCGACAACGCGCCCGGCGAGACCCAATTCGTGATCTTGAACGACGATCGGAGTGTGCGAAAAAATGCCGATGGTGAGCGGGAAGTGGCGAGGAACCCCTGAGAACCGTTCATTGCTGGCTCATTTATTACTGTCTGTCGACGCTCATTGCCGTGTTTTGCGGACTTTCTTATGAGCCCAGCGCGCGGACGCCGGCTGCCCGCCCGCCGCCGCCCCCGCACCCCGCCGTCAACAGTGGCAACCAACTGCCCGGAACGTGCGTCTTCACCACAAGCCCCCCCGGATTTCCCCAGACCGGTGGTCCGTACGACGGCACTACAGTGGGCGCAAGGCCGAGCACGACAGAGGCCATCGCAAGCATGGATCACGATCAGGGAGCGCATGACGTGCGGCCGGTAGGCAGCAAGTACCTGCTCGAAGAGGTGCTCGGACGCGGCGCGACGGGCACCGTCTGGCGAGCCCGCCAGCGCGAGGCGGCCGGGGCCGAGGCCGCGGTGGCCGGGCAGCCCGGCGAGACCGTGGCGATCAAGGTGCTCAAGGAGGAGCTGGCCAACGACGCGGACGTCGTGATGCGCTTCCTGCGGGAGCGCTCCGTCCTGCTGCGGCTCACCCACCCCAACATCGTCCGCACCCGGGACCTCGTCGTCGAGGGCGATCTCCTCGCCCTCGTCATGGACCTGGTCGACGGGCCGGACCTGCACCGCTACCTGCGCGAGAACGGGCCGTTCACCCCGGTGGCCGCCGCGCTCCTCACCGCCCAGATCGCGGACGCCCTCGCCGCCAGCCACACCGACGGCATCGTCCACCGCGACCTGAAGCCCGCCAACGTCCTCCTGCGGGACGACGGCCGGGCGATGCACCCGATGCTCACCGACTTCGGCATCGCCCGCCTCGCGGACTCACCCGGCCTCACCCGCACCCACGAGTTCGTCGGCACCCCGGCCTACGTGGCGCCCGAGTCCGCCGAGGGCCGCCCCCAGACCTCCGCCGTCGACATCTACGGCGCGGGCATCCTGCTGTACGAGCTCGTCACCGGCCGCCCACCCTTCGCCGGCGCCACCGCGCTGGAAGTCCTCCACCAGCACCTCAGCCAGGAGCCGCGGCGCCCCACGACCGTCCCCGAGCCCCTGTGGACGGTCATCGAGCGCTGCCTGCGCAAGCGGCCCGAGGAGCGGCCCTCCGCCGAGAGCCTCGCCCGCGCGCTGCGCGTCGTCGCCGCCGGTGTCGGCGTGCACGCCTCGCCCGCCCAGGCGGAGGCCGCCCTCGGCGTCGCCGGGCTGCTCGACCCCGACCCCGAGCCGGCGCTCGTCCCGGGCACGGGCGCGGGCACCCCCGGCGGCGGCCCCGGCGACGCCGAGCCCACCCAGGTGCTGCCGTCCAACGCCGGCGCCTACGACCCGGACGCCGCGACCAGCTTCCTGCCCGCGACGCCCCCGAACGCCCCCGACGCCGACGCCACCAGCGTCCTGCCCACCGGCTCCGGGCCCCGGGGCGGCGCCGACCCGACCCGCGCCATGCCGCCCGTGCCGCCCGGCCCCCCGGGCGGTGACGGCGAGCACCCGTGGCAGACGCAGATGCGCGCGGCCCGCGACCGCAACGACCAGACGCAGGTGCAGTACCTCGACCCGAGCGAGGACCCGCTGCGCCGCCGCCCCCAGCGCCGCCCGGGGCCGCCGCAGCCGCAGCCGCAGCACCCGCCCCGGCAGCAGCCCCGGCCGCCGCAGCCCCAGCAGTACGGGCAGCAGTACGCGCCCCAGCCGCCGCAGCCGCAGCGGTACGCGCCGCCGCAGCCGTACGCTCCGCAGCATCCGCCGCAGCGGCAGCAGCCCCAGCACCAGCCACAGCAGCAACCGCGCCACCAGCAGCCTCAGCCGCAGCGCTACGCCCCCGAGCCCCAGGCGCCCCGCCGGGAGCCGAGGCCGCCGCGCCCGCCGCGCCAGCGCAGCGCCAACCCCATGCGGATCCCCGGTCTGGGCTGCCTCAAGGGCTGCCTGTTCCTGATCGTGATCATGGTGGTCGGCTCCTGGCTGGTGTGGGAGTTCACCCCGCTGAAGGACTGGGTCGCCGACGGCAGGAGCTTCTGGGACACCACCTGGGGCTGGATCACCGACGTGAAGGACTGGGTCTCCGGTCTCGGCTCCTCCTCCGAGGGCCCGTAACCCGGCACCGGTCGCGGTGACGCCCGGCGGTGTCGGCACGGTGGTGTGGATTTGTCGACACCTGACGGGTGTTTTCCGCCGCAGAAGTGACGGTTGGGCCAGGATCGGTGTCCCCAACGTCTCCCCGGCCGCGTAGCTTTGTCGCCACGCGACCTGACGGACGTCGGAGGACCCGGAAAGGAACCCGAACAGCCTTGGCACGGAAGATCGGCAGCCGGTACACCGCCCACCAGGTCCTGGGGCGCGGCAGTGCCGGCACGGTGTGGCTCGGCGAGGGGCCCGAGGGCCCGGTCGCCATCAAGCTCCTGCGCGAGGACCTCGCCTCGGACCAGGAGCTCGTCGGCCGGTTCGTCCAGGAGCGCGCGGCCCTCCTCGGCCTGGACCACCCGAACGTGGTCGGGGTCCGGGACCTCGTCGTCGACGGCGCGGACCTCGCCCTGGTCATGGACCTCATCCGCGGCACGGACCTGCGCACCCGCCTCGACCGCGAGCGCCGCCTCGCGCCCGAGGCCGCCGTCGCCATCGTCGCGGACATCGCCGAGGGCCTCGCCGCCGCGCACGCCGCCGGGATCGTGCACCGTGACGTCAAGCCGGAGAACGTCCTCCTCGACATGCAGGGCCCCCTCGGCCCCGGCGGGGCGCACCCGGCGCTGCTCACCGACTTCGGCATCGCCCGCCTGGTGGACTCCCCCCGCCCCACCCGGCCCGGAGCCCCCGCGGGCACCGGCGGCCCGGACGGCCCGGGCGGTCCGGCACGGGGGACGAGCCCGCGCAGCGTCATCGGCACGCCCGACTACCTCGCCCCCGAGATCATCGAGGGTCTGCCGCCGCGCGCCTCCGTGGACGTGTACGCGCTCGCGACCGTCCTGTACGAGCTGCTGGCCGGCTTCACGCCGTTCGGCGGCGGCCACCCCGGGGCCGTCCTGCGCCGCCACGTCACCGAGACCGTGGCACCGCTGCCCGGCATCCCGGACGAGCTGTGGCAGTTGATCGTCCAGTGCCTGGCCAAGGGGCCCGCGTCCCGGCTGCGCGCCTCGGAGGTGGCGGCCCGCCTGCGCGAACTGCTGCCGGGTCTCGCCGGCATCCCGCCGCTCGACATCGACGAGCCGGAGGACGGGCCCGAGCCCGGCCCCGGCGGCGAGCGGGACGGCTCCTACGACGCGGACGCCGTGCCGTCCGCCGCGCCGCGGCGCCGGGGGGTCGTGCCGCTGGTGCCGGGGGCGGTCGCCGACTCCAGTCGCGAGACGCACACGAGCATGCGGGTGCCGACCCCGGCCGAGCTCGCCGGCGGCGCGCACGGCACGGCCCGCGCGCCGCGCGCCGCGGGCCAGCGCCGGGCGGGCTCCGCGCGGCACCGCTCCGCGGCGGAGACCCGGCGGCGCCGCGTCAAGCTCGGCGCCGCGGCCGTGGCACTGGCCGCGGCGGCGGGGGTGGGCGGCTGGTTCGCGGTGGCCGGCGGCCACGACTCGGGCGACGCGAAGCCGGGCATGCACCGGACGGACCCGCCGTAGCCTTGCCGGCGGGGTGTGGGGGTGCACCACCGCTGCGCGGCGGTGTCCTCAATCGCCGGACGGGGGGGTGTGGGGGGGGGGGGGGCCCCACCCCCCC